>JADJOX010000004.1 GCA_016713565.1 Ignavibacteriota bacterium | reverse complement strand
AAAAACATTTGCTATTCTTGTGCAATAAGTTCTTTATTTGAATTATGTCTTGATCCGATCATACCATCGGCAACCACAGCGGAGAAGTGCTCAATTGCGGCTAAAATTGCAATTGTTGTGGCTGGCATTATCATTTCCTAATCTTTAAAAACTGAATTCTGGAAAAATTGACTGTGAATTATCGAAGGATTTCTCTGAATTTTGATTCAATAGTTTCAACATTAAGATTGAAAACTTGACCAATAGAACACTTACAAATATTGCAAGTAAAGAAATGGGATTTTCTGAAAACTTTCGGCCAAAAAATTATAATTATTAAAGACAAAACAGAAATGTATGGGGGTTTGAAGATTTAAAGTAGAAAAAATTATGTACAAAAACTGTCCATTTTCCAAAAAATCAAGCGGGTACATTTTCAATTTTCAGACCAAAAAAAATCTTTAATTTGGCTTGAAAATATTACAACAGCAAATTCCGGTTGTAAATCCTACCGCAACTGGATAAGGAATAAATTTGATCATAGCCCCAAATCTTGCGACACCCATAACAATTAAAATAATGCCCGCCATTAAAGTCGCGATAATCAATCCATTAACGCCAAATTGCTGAACAATACCATAAACAATTATAACAAATGCTCCGGTCGGACCTCCAATTTGAACTTTGCTTCCGCCAAAATAGGAAACAATAAATCCTCCAATTATGGCGGTAATCAAGCCTTTTCAGGAGTTACACCAGAAGCAATACCAAAAGCAATTGCAAGAGGCAATGCCACAATCCCAACTATTACTCCTGAAGTAAGTTCGGATAATAACTGTTTTGATGATAATTTTTGTATAGGTAGAAAAAATGATTTCCACGACATATTCGACATAGTTCAGCTCTTGGGAGTGTAATTTTTATTTTTTTATATTTAAATTTAATTTAATTTAGATACAAATACCCTTTTAAATGCAAACTATATATAAGAATTTTGATTTATATATGAATAATTATACACAATAACTAAAAAGAGAATATTGGGTTATTTTATATTTCGCAAAAAATAATTATAAGTTATATTTACGGTCGGAAAAATTAAGATTTAACGTTGCAAACAAACCAATTAAATTCCAAATGGAGAAAGAATGAGTAATATTAACAAAATCCAGAACAATTGGAATTCTTACTGGAGGCGGAGATGTTCCGGGATTAAATCCGGCAATCCGTGCAGTAACAATTCGCGCAATACGTGAAGGATACCGTGTTGTTGGAATTCGCCGTGGTTGGGGTGGAATGGATTGATATTGTTAGAGATAAGCAATATGACAATAGTGAAAATTTCATTGAACTTTCAGAAAAGATAGTAAATAAAGCTGGAAGAACCGGCGGTACATTCTTGCATTCGTCCAGAACACGAGCTAGTCACGTTCCAAAACCGAATGTTCCCGAACACTTAAAAGACAGCTACACCAATGAAATTAATGATTTGACTCCTGAAGTAATGCAAAATATCGACTTTATGGGATTAGATTATTTAATTCCGATTGGCGGTGATGATACATTAAGTTATGGGAAACATCTTCATGACCAAGGCATGAAAGTTATTGCAATTCAAAAACAATGGATAATGATGTTCCGGGAACAGATTATTGCATTGGATTCAGCACATGCGTAACAAGAACAATTGAATTGACGCACGCGCTCAGAACAAGTGCCGGTTCTCACGAAAGATTTTTAATAATCGAAGTTTTTGGAAGATACGCTGGATTCTCAGCATTGCTGCCAACTATGGCCGGAGCAGCAGACCGCTGCGTTATTCCTGAACACAAGTTCGATGTAGAAAGATTAACAGAATTAATGGTGTACGACCGCATGAATAATCCGAGCAAATATTCAGTATGTTTGGTTTCTGAAGGTGCAATGATGCAAGAAAGTGCTGATATGACATTTGAAGATCAGGGAAACAGATATGTTCGGACATAAGAAATTGGGCGGAATTGGTGACATGGTTTCTAAAAGATGAAAGACCTTTCTGTTAAATACAATAAAGGACATAGAGTGAATGTAATCAATCAACGTTTAGGTTATATGGTTAGAAGCGGCGACCTGACGCGATTGATTCAATGTACCTATGGCATACGGAAACTTAGCTTTGGATTTAGTGCTCGAAGGAACATCAGGAAGATTGGTAACTCTTAAAAACGGAAGATACGACAATGCTCCGATTGAAATTGTAACGAGTTTCAAAAGGTAGTTGACGTTGATAAATATTATAATGTTGAACGATTAAGACCTCATTATAAGAGCTTTGAATCAAAACCATTATTTATTATGGCTAGTGATTAGGATTTTAGCTTTATGTTTAAAACAAAAAAGCCCAATCTCATTTAGAAATTGGGCTTTTTATTTTTATAATAAGTTTAGGAAGCCAAATGTATATTCGCAAATTTTAATAAAAGAGTTTTGGTTCCTTTTTCTTCAAAAGCGATAGTTACTTTAGTCATATCTCCAGCACCGGTAATTTTCAATACTTTTCCATTTCCGAATAATTCATGGGATATTCTGCTGCCAACTCTAAATGCCCTTCTTTCCTGGTTAAAATCGTCATAATCTTCCTGATACATTTCATCATAAAACGCCTTTCTTCTTCTTCCGCCTTTTCTTAAACTACCTTTATTATCGTCATCAACAGTATCGGGATCAAGCTCATCCAAAAACCGCGACTTACTTTGATATGCAACTTCGCCAAATCTATATCTTGATCTTGCGTACGAAATGAATACTTTTAATTGTGCTCTTGTCAATGCAACATAAAAAGTCTTCTTTCTTCTTCAATTTTAGAATCGTTGTCGAATTTTGGATTTAACGGGAAAATATCTTCTTCGCATCCGGTTATGAAAACAACCGGAAATTCCAAACCTTTTGCACTATGAATCGTCATTAATGTAACTGAATTGTTTTCTTCAGAATACTGATCAATTCCGGCAATTAGTGAAACTTCAGCTAAAAAGTCGTCAATAGTTGCATCTGGTTTTCCCTTAACAAACTCGGCAATTCCGCTCAATAACTCCTGAATATTTTCATATCTCTGCATCGATTCTTGAGTATTTTCTTCCTTATAAACTTTCAGAATTCCAAGATCATCAATCAACGCGGATGTTAACTCCAAAAGTGAAAGTTCGTTTTTGAGTTTGATGTATTTATCTAAAAGCAATTTGAACTGTTTAACATTTTTCTGAATTCTCTCTTTTACTTCAATAACTTCAAATACTCTGGACATTGTAGTAAAAAGTGAAATATTCAATTTTCTGGCAAAATCGATCATTTTGCTTATTGATGTATTTCCTATTCCTCTTTGGGGGAAATTCATAATTCTAAGCAAACTTTCTTCATCTTCCTGGTTTGCCAAAATTCTTAAATATCCAATAACGTCCTTTACTTCTTTCCTTCTATAAAATTCTACGCCGCCAATTATTTTATATGGAACTTTTTCTCTTTTTAAAGCTTCTTCCAAAGCTCTTGATTGAGAATTAATTCTATAAAGAATCGCGATATCATTTAATGGAATTTTCCGACTCGTAACTTCCTTTTTAATTTGTTTTGCGATTAAATATGCTTCGTCTTTTTCATCTGTACTTCTAATTATAGAAATATCTTCGCCTTCTTTGTTTTCTGTCCAAAGAGTTTTTTAATTTGATTCTGATTATTTTTGATAATTGAATCGGCTGCTTTTAAGATTTTTCCAGTCGATCTGTAATTTTGCTCTAATCTAAAAGTTTTTGCTTTTGCAAAATCCTTTTCAAAATTCAGCATGTTATTGATATCGGCGCCTCGCCAACCATATATGCTTTGGGCATCATCTCCAACCACACAAATCTTAATTTTGGGTGAAGTAATAAGTTTCAGCAATTCGTATTGGGCTTTATTGGTATCTTGATATTCATCAACAAGAACATACTTGAATTGACTTTTATATTTTGTTAATATTCTTTGGTTTTCATTGAACAAGTCAATTGGTTTAAGAAGTAAATCATCAAAATCCATTGAATTATTTAGTTTTAGTCTTTTATTGTATTCAACGTAAACTTCAGCAACCTTTTTTTCAATCAAATTATTAGCAATATGTTTTAAATATTCATCTGCTTAGCGCATTTGATTTTTTAAAAAACTTATTTTATGCTGGACTGAATTTGCCGTTAAATTATCCAGATTAATATTTTAAAGCTTGAAGACAGTTACTTACTAAAGATGTTGAGTCTTCTTTATCATAAATTGAAAAGTTAGGTTCATAACCTATTTTATTTGCTTCAACTCTTAATACTCTTGCAAAAATTGAATGGAAAGTTCCCATCCATAATTCATTAGCTTTTGGACCAATAAGTTTTGCAATTCTTTCTTTCATTTCCTTTGCAGCTTTATTGGTAAATGTTAACGCAAGAATTGAAGATGCTTCATAACCGTTTTCTAATAGATATGCAATTTTATACGTCAATACTCTTGTTTTTCCCGAACCGGCGCCTGCCACAATCATGTTGGGAGCACTATTGAATTCGACTGCTTCTCTTTGTTTTTCGTTCAATTCATTAAGTATTTTCACTTTTACCTCGATTTTTCAAGATGGCAAATTTACTAATTTTAAAATGCCAATTTCAAAAATTAGAATTGTTTTGATAATAATTATAAGATATGAGATGAGATTTGCGTTAATTTTATGGATAAAATCATTTATTTAAGTGGTCTGAAATATCCCATTCGCCCCACCGTTTAATAATTTTAACTTCTTTTATTTCAATAATCTCGATACCGGTTATTTTAGTAAGCTTTTCAGTTGGACCAATACCCAAATATTTCTGTTTATTTATTCCAATTGAATGCCATCGAACGGCAATTTGAGATTTTTCAAAATCAATTAAAATATCGTCAACATTGGTTTGTAAATCGGGGAATGCGTTTAATAGTTTTAGAATGCCTTCTTTAAAACCGTTTTTATCGCTGGGTCTTCCGGAAGATGAAAGATCTATAAAATCATCTGAATGCAATTCATCAAATAAGTTTAAGTCAAGGGTGAATTCCACAAAGAAATCCATTGGTTTGCAAGATATTCGAATTTAGATCGATTGTATAACATATTATACTATAATAATTTAGATACTTTAATTAAAGTTACCAACTAATTAATAATTTACCGTTTTTCATAATTATTTTATTATCAAAGTAAACGGTAGGTTTAAAATTACTCCGTCAACATGTATAGGAACGTCAATTTTTCCACCCATACTTAAATTATTTCCTAAGGCTATATGGACCGTTCCGAGAACTTTTTCATCTTCCAATAATATTCCGCTAATCTTAGCTTTGTCATTGGTTCCGATTCCGATTTCGGCTATGTTCCTTCCATTTTTACCAAATTTCGATAACATATTAATCAGTTGCTGAGCTTCCTCGCCGCCGGAAATTTCTGACGCATAACCATTTTCTACAACAATTTTTATTGGAGTTTTTAGTTTGCCCACACCTGCAAATGATCCGTCAGAAACAAATACTCCATTTGTCGTACCTTCAACGGGAGCAGCGAATGCCTCGCCCGTAGGTAAATTTCCGCTTTCACCTTTTTTATGAAATAAACCTTTGCTTGCAATTGCTTTTCGCCCTTCAATGTTCATTGTAATATCTGTTCCCAATGAGGTTGTAATTTTGACATTATTGGTTTTATCCATCATTTTTGCGAGTTTTATTGAAAGGTTTGCAATTTCTTTATAATCTGCGCTAAGCCCTCTGATCATTACTTCCTTAGTAATTCCAGGAAAAGTAGCAATTCTTTTTCCTAATGCGGAAGCTTCCCTTCTTGCGTTTGTATGAGTCAATGATTTTGTAGTCGGGCATAAAATTACATCCACCAACTTCATCGCTTCGGCAATGAACTTAGGCGGTTCTTGTCCGTTATACTCGAGCGGTTGCATTTCCAAATAGAAAGATTTGTAGCCCAATCTTTTAGAATTCTCAAATAATGATATTCCAATCTCTCTTTTATTTTCATCTGAAATTATCAGAACTTTCTCATTTTTTTTAGTTCCCATACAATCTTTAATTGCAATTACAGATGCTCTATCAAGATTTGTTAATTTCATTGTTACTCTATTTTATTTCTTTTCGTAAAGTCTTATTAAATGATTTTTATTCATTTGGTTAACAAAAAGATGAACTCTTTGTTCTGCCGGTTCAATTTTTTCGTTAAAATGTGATTGAGCAGTCTTAATTATTTCCTCAACATTTATTTTACCGTCACACAAATGCCAAATAAAACTTCCAATTTCATCAAGATCAATTTTATAAGGTTTATTCAACTGCTTTTTAAAGAATATTTTTTCAATGAAACTTGGCTTTTTATTCAGATAGAATACGACCACCAAACTATCAATTTCTTCGAAATCACAATCGCGAATTGGGTATAATGAATTTAATTCAATCATAAATCAATGAACTGTCGGATTTTCCAAACCATGACCATTTGGACCTGTTTCTGATTTTCTTAATAGATACGAAAAAAGTAATCCGAAAAATCCTAAGATTGAAAATATCCACATTCCGTATTTATATCCAACCGGATTTTGAACGCTCGCGCCGCCGTAATCATTAGCTGCTCCAATTAACCAATTAAATCCGGCTAATCCTATTTGCTGAATTAATGTCATTACTGAATATGCGGTTCCTAATCTTTTTTGATCAACAATGTAAGCAACCGATGGCCACATAATTGCGGGGATTAATGAAAATGCTATTCCCATCATCGTTATTGGTACGTAAAGAGAAATTCCGGAATAAATAAACATTAAATAAACCGGAAGCAGAAGAATTGACCCAACCATCATAAAAAACGCACGTTTGCCAACTTTATCAACAAATAAACCGAAAAGTGGTGTCGCGATCATTGCGGAAATTGGGAGCAAGCTGTTTAAGAAACCGGCAAATTCCCTACTTGCTCCATGGAATTCCATAAAAAATTTAATGGCAAAACTTCTGAAGGGAAATATAGCCGAGTAAAAAGTAATACAAAGCGCGACAATATACCAAAAAGATTTACTGAATTTGAAAAGGTCGGAAAGCACAAATTTATCAGTTGCGCCGGCTTGACCCATTGAGTAATTTTTTTCTGCCCATGTTTCCAAAAGCCAATATGCGATACCGCCAATAGCACATGACAATGAAATTATTGCGGAAAGCACAAGCGGGTCGTGCCAATTTATATAGAAACCGCTAGCCCAAGTCGGAGAATTATCCGCAGCAACAGAGCCTAATCTCGCAATTGTTAAGTTTATGCCAAAGGCAAAACTCAATTCTTTTCCCTTAAACCATTTTGCTAATGCCGTTGTAATTGCTACAATTAATGGCTCTGCTCCAACTCCAAGAAGAAGTCTTCCAAACAGCATTACCGAGAGATCCGATGTCAATGTTGGAACAACGGCAGCAACAGTGCATATAATACCAAATAATAAAACGGAAATTTTTGTACCGTATTTATCAATAAAGATTCCACCGAGAATTAGAATAAAAATAGCTGCAATACTGTAAATGGAATACATCTGCCCAATATTTTCATCGCTGAACCCTAAGTCTTTTTCAATAGATCTGCAATCGGCGCAATACTATCGTAAACATAATAGTTACCAAACATTGCTAAACTGATCAATACTAAAACAATCCATCTGAAAAGCGGAGACGGCTCTGGTTTTCCCAAATTTATTTGTTCAGAAATCGCATTCATATATTATCCAAAAGTTAATTGTTGTTTTTTTCTGACGCAAATTTAAATAAAACGAATGCTAAAGCAGCAAAAATAATAATTGATATTAAATCGCCAGTAGCGCCAATTCCTTCCGCCACACCTGTATTAAGATATTCTATCAACGGTTTGCCATTGTAATTTGAGCCAATTAAAATTGCGATTAAAATTCCGGTTAACGCTCCTCCGGCAATCAATCCTGAACTAAATAATGCTCCCGGACCAATTTCAGATTCTTCTTTGTTGCTTTTTTTCATTTTATCTGAGATTAATTTAACCAATCCTCCAATGAAAATAGGTGATGTAGTTGAAAGCGGTAAATAAGCGCCGACAGCAAAAGGTAGAGATCTTACTCCGCTCAATTCCATTACCGCAGAAATTCCCATTCCAACAATTACTAAACCCCAAGGTAAATTTTGACTTAACAAACCTTTAATAACTGTAGCCATTAAAGTCGCTTGAGGCGCTGGCAAAGGAGTTGGGTGTTCGGGTGTTATAGCTCCAATTCCTAAAGCATTATTTAAAAGTAAAACCGTTCCGCCAATTGCAAATGAGGAAGCAGTTACTCCAATTATTAAACCCAATTGCTGATTTATCGGAGTTGCTCCTACTAAATATCCGGTCTTTAAATCTTGTGAAGTTGCGCCTGCATTTGCTGACGCAATACAGACAATAGAACCGACAATTAAAACTATAGGTTGATAAATATCTCCAGTCCAGCCTACTCCAACAAAAATTAAAGCGGTTGCCATTAGTGTTGCAATTGTCATACCCGAAATTGGGTTTGAAGATGAACCAATTAAACCTACAATCCTTGATGATACAGTTACAAAGAAAAAACCAAATACTACTATCATAACTGCGGATAAAAGATTAGTGGGAATATTTGGAATTACAGCCATGAAAATTATTAAAACTACGCTGCCAATTAAGACAAAAACTAAAGGAATATCTTTTTCTGTTCTTAATACTTCCTTTGCTTTATTCTCTTTGGATTCTTTTAAATCTTTGAATGAATCGCTAAACGCACTTATTATAGTTGGGAAAGATCTGATTAACGTAATTATTCCCCCGAAAGTTACCGCACCGGCGCCAATATATCTGATATAACTATTCCAAATTTCTCTGGCACTCATTTCTGATATTAGTTTTTGAGCAGGAGGGAAAACTTGAGTTAAATTATCGCCTAACAAAGTAATGAGCGGAATTAAAACCAACCAAGATAAAACACCGCCGGCTACCATTATTCCGGCAATCTTTGGTCCAATTATATAACCTACACCTAATAATTCAGGAGTAATTTCGGCAGTCACGGTTCCGTTAGGAAGTGAAGATTTTCTATCAAATATATACGTTGGAACATCTTTCCATAAACCTAAAATCGACATTAAAAATTTATAAGCAAAAGCGATACCTAGCCCATAAAATACTTTTTGCGCCAGTGATCCTCCTTTTTCGCCTGCTACAAGAACATCTGCGCACGCGGTACCTTCGGGAAAAGGTAAATTCCCATGTTCTTTAACAATTAACGATCTTCTCAAAGGAATCATAAAAAGAACACCTAGAATTCCCCCAGCCAATGCAAGAACAAATATCTGAAAATATTTGAAATATTCCTGTCCTCCGGGTAAAAATAAAAGTGCAGGTAAAGTAAATACAACACAAGCCGCTACAGATTCGCCTGCCGAGCCAATTGTTTGAACAATATTATTTTCTAAGATTGTTGATTTCCCAATATACTTAAAAACCGAAATTGAAAGAACTGCTATAGGTATTGAAGCGCTTACAGTAAGTCCAACTTTTAATCCAAGGTAAACTGTTGCGGCTCCAAAAATAATTCCAAAAATTGCACCAAGAATAACCGCTTTAGGTGTAAATTCGGGAATAAAATCTTTAGCAGAAATATAAGGTTTGAAAGATGTTTGATTTGTTTCCATAATTCATCCTTTTGAATAGATACGATTTACTAAAATAAAAATATTAACTGATTAAAAAAAACTTGAAATGGAATTTTTGATAATTGTAAAAATCTATTGCTTAACAAAAATGAATATATTATTTTTTGAATCTAGATTTTTAGGGCCTGTAGCTCAGTTGGTTAGAGCATCTGACTCATAATCAGAGGGTCGGGGGTTCAAGTCCCTCCGGGCCCACATAAAGTAAGTCTAAGTTAATTTAACAACTTAGACTTTTTTGTTTTTAAAGAATTTAGATTTAGAATTTAGCTGGGACTTTCATGTAACAATTTTTTAATAATTATTTCGTATTTTCATTTAGATCTAGAAATAAGTTGGGATGTTAAGTTAAAAAGAAATGCTTCAATTCGGATGATAAAATACAATTTCAATACTGCAAATTTTATATCAACTGTGATAATGGATTGATCATTATTTATTTATTTTCTTTTGAAAGCTATTTTTTTTCAATTTTTAATTATACAATTACTTCATTATTTATAAAGATATAACTTTCGGGAAAAGGTTCCGCAAAACGAAGAAATAATTTCCCTTTTATGTGAGATCAATCTTTTAACAATTATAATTTGCCAGGAGCTTTGAATTTACTTCGCCGTTTTTTTGCTGAAATAAAAATCCTTCTCTTACTAATTCCTTAGTAATAAAATCCCGGCCATGCCCATCAAGTGTGTAAAACACTCCTTCATTTTCCCAAATATAAATCGGGAAAGAGAAACCGTGTTTTATTATTAAAGAACGCAAAGAATAAAGCTGTTCCGGGATCTTTTCTTTAATTCACCTTGAATCGGTTGTAATTTCTCAATTTCAACCAAATGAGAAGAAGTGCAAGTAACCGGAATTATTTTGGAAAGCATCACAACCTATAATTTTTGTAGGAATTATAAGAAGTGATATATGTACTGTCATCCTATTTATTTGAGGATGGATAGTTTAAGGATTTAAATATTGTGCGTATTTAATTCTATTTACATATGCATAATTTTTTATTAAGTTGAAATCAACGAGATATTAAAATTGAAAACTTATTGAATATGAGTTAGTAATCATTTATTTCTATTGAGAACCATAACTCAATAGTTAAGTTGTATAAGATTCATAATATAAAGAAAGGTATTGATTATGTATTATTTAATTAAAATATTACTTTCTGCAGTTATCATTGTAATTATTTCAGAGGTTGCAAAAAAAAGTACATTCATAGGTAGTCTTGTTGCTTCATTACCACTTGTGTCAATTCTAGCGTTAATTTGGTTGTTTTATGAAACTGGTGATAAAAATAAAATTTCAGAATTATCATACGGAATTTTTTGGTTAGTAATTCCGTCTTTATCTTTGTTTTTAACTTTACCGCTATTTTTAAAGACGTTCACTTTTTATATTTCTTTACTTTTTTCAATAACAATTATGTTAATATTTTATATTATAATGCTTTATGTTCTTTCGTATTTTGGAATTAAACTGTAATAAAAAAAGAATACCGAATAAAAAGCCATTTTTAAAAGTTAATTGAATTAGAATAAATTATTTTATCCGAGATAAATTACAATCTGCTTGTTACTTTGCAAGTATAGATAAAAGAGGTGGGAAAAATGAAAATAATCTTAAAATTAGTTTTAATAGTATTCGTTGTAACATTACAATATTGTTCAAATTGCGATGGTGAAAATCCAACAGTAAAATTGATAAATAATGGAACTGGTAAAGCGGATATTCAAATAAAAACATCTGGTGGAAATACTGAAAATATTAATAATATTTTAGTTGGGAAAGCATCGGAAAAAAGAACTTTTGATGAAGGTGATATACAGTTCACAATAAATATCCAAGGTGTTAGTGAACCTATTGTTTATGATTTTAAAGTTACAAGTTGTCGAGATTATATTGTTAAAATAAATATTGACAATACGATTAGCGGGTCAAGTAGTGAAAGAGATTAAAGCGTAAAAATCTTAACTAAAAATTCATCTTTAGAATAAAGACCGCTATAATGATTTATGAAAAACAACATATTTTAATGTACAGTAATGTCGGAACATTAAGAATCAATGCTCCGACAAAATAGTAGCAAATTGGGGGAATTCGCTACTAAGATAATTTCACTTGATATTATTTTTTAGATTGCCGATAATATTCAATTCTAGCAGGACACATACATATATGGGAATTCCCAAATATTAAATAATTTGGACAAATTCTTTCCAATTTATCAACAAAATGAATCTTGTTATTTACACAGTCATTAATTTTGCAGCAATGTTTAAAATCATTCTCTAAACAAGCAAAATTCATATCACACTTATTAAAATTTTCAATTATTTCTTTTGGTATTATTGACTTACTATTTTCTTTAATCATAATATTTATAATTCTAACAATACTAAAAGGATAAAAATCATCTTGGTTCTATTCTTTTTTATTGAATTAATATTTTATAGTTAGTTAGTTACCTCATCCAATTCAAAAGAAATATTTTTTAACTTAACAATAGTTTTTTCCAATTCAATTATTTGGATGTTTATTTCATCTTTTAATTGCGTTAATTCTATTTGATTTTGCTGCTTAATATTATATAAGTTTAATTTTATAGCTACAAGCTCTTGTGCAATTGTATTTACAAGAAAATTTGAAATGTTTTCATTTTTCAACTTCTGTTTGTGAGTCATTTCCTCCAATAATTTTTTTTGTTCATTTTTTAACTTAATATTCTCATTTGTAATTTTTACATATTCAGTTATTTCTCTGTTAAATAGTACAAATTTTGTGATTTTATCATTTTCTATTATTGGACAAAGTCTTGAATTCCAAAATGTATCATTTATTTCATCAATTACATTTAACTCAGTTCTTTCTTTTACAACTTGTTCAAGCCTTTTTAAATTTTCTGCCATTAAATGACTATCCATATAATCAAAAAGTGAATTCCCAATAACCTCATCTCGTTTTGACTTAAGTATTTTTAATTTTCGTTCATTTACATCCAATATTTTAGCGTCAGAATCTAACAGAAAAATAATGTCTATCGAATTATCTAAAATATGTCTGAGATTATTTTCCGCTTCAATTAATGTCTTTTGGATTTTTAATCTTTTTGTAATATCAGTTAAAGACATTATTCTAAAATATTTTAGTTCGCCATTGTCGGTTCTTTTATATATTTCAAATGCAACTTCAAATTTTATAATTTTTCCATCAAACGCTTTTGCTTCTGTTTCGCCTTTAAAACTAGTTCCACCTTTTAAGATAAAATTTAATATTTTAACAAAATCTTGTATTGTATTGTTAGTATAAACTTTATGCCTGTTTTCAATCAAATACTCTTTTGATTTTGCTCTCAATATTTTTACTAAAGCATTATTTGCATTAATTATTTTAATCATACTAAAACATTTAATTAAATCTTCTGAATTCGAGAAACAAAAATTTTCTAATTCATCAATTTTGTCGTTTTTAAGTTTGTTAAAATATTCTATCAATTTCGTAATATCTTCTTCCCAAATTGCAATTGGAGAATTGGAAAATAAATCCTTATAAATTAAATTTTCAATTTTTAGTTGATCGATTTGTTCAACAAGGTTTTTTATAATGGTTTCCATTTTTCCAAAAATATTTAGTTGTGAAGAAAATATGAATTAGCTATAAAATTAGCTTAGAGTTAAATTTTGTAATTCTTAAATGATGCTAATTTAGGACTAATTAGCTAATGGTCTGCTGGAAAGGATTTATAAAAATAAATAATAATTTTATTTTCACAAAATTTTATCAGATTTTATTTTCTGATATTTAGAATTTATATTCACAAATATGTAAAATAATTATGAAAAGTTGTTTTAAGCATAATTTTTGAACCATTATGTAAAATTTATACAATTAAAAAAAATTAGTCTTTATTAAATAAAATGTGTTTTAAAATAGAATTACTCTCTTCTTTACTATATTTACCTTTTTTTTGCTATTAATTCATTTACAATTTTAAGTTTTGAAATTGCCAAATTTAAATCTTCCAGTGAATATTTTAAATCGTATAGTTCTTTGAATAAACCGGTCAATTCATAGTTGATAATATCATCTCGAAAAGTTTAGCAATCAGCGTTTGAATTTCAATTAATAAATCCTTGTTAATCACAAATTTTTAAACATCTCCATCATTTCTCCATAACCTTTTATAATCACTTTAATTGACATATAAGTGAAAGAAACAGTTGAAAATGCTATTATGATCAACCAAAAATATTCCCATAAATTCATTTTAATTTTCTCCAATCGGTTTAGGTTGAATAATATTTTGAATTGTTGAACCTATCACCATTCCAAGCAGTGAAACTACAAATCCGCCCCAACCTATCTCAGAAGCATAATCTTGGACTTCTTTAGGCCAAATTAAATACAACATAGGTAAAATTGCTCCAAAAATAATAGCAAGATAAGCGCCCAATGTTCTGGCTTTTTTCCAATAAATACCAAATCCAACGCATATTAAAACACCCGGAATAAAAAGCATTCCAGTCATATTCAAATAGAAATATAAGTATCCTTCAAGTTCATGGAACAATGACCACCAAATTATAAAAATCATAACAACCGTCATTGTTATTCTGCTTACAATCAATTGCGTTTTTGAATCCATTTCTTTTTTTGTAAAATAATTTACCGCGCTCCCAATAATATCTTGAGAAACAACTGAACTCCATGAAAGAAGATAACTTGCATAAGTTGACATTGAAGCTGCAAGTAAAGCCGCGAATATTATTCCCAAAAATCCGGATGGAATGATTTTTAACAATAATTGCGGTAAAGCATCTAGAGAGTTAATACCTGTGCCTACAACTGCAATTGCCATTACTCCCCATAGAATAGGCATTATTCCGCGCGATAAAAACATTAAGCCCGACCAAGTATAAATTTTTTGACCGGTTGCAGTATCTTTTGAAGAAAACAATCTCATTGAAATTGCCTGCCAGCCTACCAAAAGCGCAATCCAAAATAATGTCTGCCAAACAATAAACCCGAAACCAAAATTACTTTTAAAGATTGTTGGAGAAAAGGGATTGATTCCTGTTTCGCCCAAATTTACGGAAGCGGCATTAACTATATTTTCCCAGCCGATGTAAAATATGCCATAAACAGTAATGAAAATCATTCCAAAACTTAGTAAAATGTATTGTATATAATTTGTAACAATTACCGAAACCATACCGCCCGCAGCTGTATAAATTAAAACTAATGTCAACATTGCTACCATTGTAATCAGAAGATAATCTTTAGGAATTCCCGTAACTGTGTTTATAAAATTTGCTTCAACTCCCGGAAACACTCCAAAATTTAATATTCCACCTATTGCCATAATTACACCAATTAAAAAACGTACACCCTTTGAAAATTTTCTTGAGAAAAATTCAGGTATTGTATTAATCTTCATTTCCAAAAGAGGTTTAATTATAAATCCGGTTTTACCTAAAAATATATATGCCGCTACGGGCGGGAACGCAACAATCAATGCCGCCAATCCGGCTTTGTATCCAAGTTCAGCATAATAAATATAAGTTATCATTCCAATTTCAGTACACATTAGTGATAGAAGACCAAGATGAAAACCCATCGATCTGCCGGCGACCAAAAAATTATCAATACCCTTTATATATTTTTTTACCAATGTTCCGGAAAAAAATATTAAAGTTAAATAAGCAATTATAAAAATTAGATCGAATACCGATAAATTCATCATCTTCACCTTTGAATATTATGAATAGATTGCTCTGTTTTTTTTGAATTAACATTTGAAACGTATTGGGCAATTATTTTTTCCATAGCGTTTGATTGTTTTTCAATGCTTGCAAGTAAGGAAAATTGATTTTTTGCTCTGTTTAAATTATGATCATCATAATCAATTTTATAATACATGTCGCCGGCTAAATAATCTGTCAAAAATCTTATGGCTTGTTCAAACAAAATAATTTTTGAACCCAATACTAAATTATTTATTTCATCATTAGTCAAAATATTTATAGTTTCTTCCAAATATCCTTCGACAAGCGCGTTAAATATCTTAAGTCTCATTTCAATTTTTGAAAAATCTTTTTCATCTTCCAATGCGGGAGACGTAAATGTTCTGACCATATCACCGAAATCATTTAAAATTATTCCGGGCATAACCGTATCGAGATCAATGACACAAATACCTTCATTGGTTTCTTTGTCAAGCATAATATTGTTTATCTTTGTATCATTATGCGTTATGCGAATAGGCAGATCTTTATATTTAAGTTTCTCAAATTCTGTTTTTATATAATAATAATTTTCTAATTGATTAATTTCATGTTGTACGTACTGCAGTCTTTTATTAGGATCTTTTTGAATTACATCTTCTAAATATTTAATTCTATTAGATAAATTGTGAAATCCTTCAATTGTTATGTGACATTTATCTACATTAAAATCAGAAAGATACTTTTGGAATTTGCCATAGGCTTTTGCGGCGGCATACGCTTGCTGTTCGGTATCCACATTATCCACAGTATACGCGTTATCGACAAAATTAAATAAGCACCAATAATTATTGTCAAAAATATAAAATGGTTCTCCGTTTATATTTTCAATAAGTGTTAGAACCGTTTCCTTTGAATTTAATATTTTAGAGTTATTTAATTTATTTCTTATGTGTTTTGTTACATTAACAGTATTTTCAATTATAAGTTTAGGTTCTTTAAAAACATAATTATTTATTTTTCTTAAAATGTACTTATAATAATTTTCACCGTTAATAAAAGTTATTAATATTGTGTCATTTATATGTCCGCTTCCATAATATTTAGCATCATAAAATTTTCCTTCAATATTATAATTTTTCAGAATATGTTCCACATTAATCATTTCGGTTACCATAATTGTGTTGGATAGAATCCTTGTTTTATCAAATTATTAATTTTTTCTCTCACAATTTTCTTGTCTTCTATATATGTTAGACCGAACCATTGCTCATCAGTTATTAATAAATTTACCTTGCCGGCTTCGCTTTTAATAACTTGATCAACACCGAACGGCAAATAAAATTCAGACTTAAGATCATTACCCTTTATTTTGATGAAATTCGAAAAACATTCATAAAATTTTGAAAAAACAGATGGCTTAAAAGCAAACATGTTCATTGATATAATTTCTTCACCCGTCAAATTTACCCAATTACCATCATTATCTTTGTACGATATTTTATCATTTTCTTTTTTTATTTCTGTACGTTCAATTATTGACGTTATATAATTATAATCATCTATTTCGCAAATTCCGCGAGATACAGTTCCGTACTCTGATAAAGTATTAACTAATTTGAACCCAATCAAAGCATGTTCTGTTTTCATTTCGCTTGTTGAAGTTAAAAAGTCACACGCTAATTTAAATGAATTCGCGCCATAAAAATCATCGGCATTAATTACAGCGAATGAATTATTTATTGCACTAGCGGCTGAAAGCAATGCGTGGCCTGTTCCCCATGGTTTTAGTCTTTCTGTATTAAATCGTGATGCTGTATTTACAGAATCCAATTCTTGGAATACGTATTCTGATTCAATATTCTTTGGCAAAGAATCAATTATTACTTCTTTAAATTCTTGTTCAAAACTTTTTCTTATAACATATACTATTTTTCCAAATCCGGCTCTAATTGCGTCATAAACTGAATAATCTATGATACGTTCACCGGAAGGACCAATTCTATCAATTTGTTTTAAGCTTCCGTAGCGAGAACCCAAACCTGCAGCAAGAATTAACAAAGCGGGCTTATTAGGCATACAAAAATATTTCCTTAGGTTTAACGATATATATATTATTTCGGCAGATCATCAAAATTAATATTTGGTTTACTATTTAATTTATTTTTTTTAAAGATTTCTCCAATTTCAGTATTGTGATCAAAAAAACCGCAATTTTTTAAGTAAAATTCACCTTCTTTAATTCCGCCGGAAAAATCCATTCTTGCGTTTTTTCTCGCGGTAGCGTCCGCGGTAAATTTTGCTTTTGTCAATTCATGCCAAATATTTTCACTATCGCAAATCCATTGATTTTTATAGTACGCCATTCTTTCAACATTTCCGGTTTCAGTATAAAAATTTTCAAGAAATGAATATAGATTGGTCAAATAAGAATCTGTAAAAGGTCTTAGAAATGTCGCTATAAGTTTCCATTCGTTTTCTTCAGGCGAATAAAAATAAGCGCTGTAATTTGTGATGCTGTCACCAACAGGAATGCCTCTCAATAAGAAAGAATAATTAACTCCAGCTTTCCAATTATACTTTAAATAACTTTGTCCGCCTGATCCTTCGCTTCCAAATTCTCCCGCATGAACATCCTTGCCTTTACTTATAAGTTTGATCTTATATTCATCAGGGATATCATTCGGGTCTTGAGTATCATACGGACTCCATACCGAAAATAATATTCTTCTTTCTGTTTCCGAATTAACCTGTATACCAAAATAACCGTGAGCGAATCCATTTGCCATAAAGTATGACCCAAGTACATCTTCACCTTTTGGAACCGTAATTTCACTATAAAACCACTCTGCATTTTTAATATTTTCGGGAATGGGAAAATTTAAATGAACAGATGGACCTCTTCTTCCCCAATAAAAATCATCTTTTACAAAATATGTTTTTCCTTTTGCCGCTTCGCCGCTAATTATTAAATCTTTTAATTCAGCAAAATTAGAGCCGGTTTTGCTTATACCTTCCAATTCCAAAAATTGATATCCTGTATTCACATTGCTAAATTCATATACAAAAATATTTTTAAAAATATTATTGCTTATAGAAATTATTTTGCTTTCGCCGTTCAGTGAAAATTTTATTTTTGATCTGCCGTCATTTACCTTAAGATTGCAATAGACTTTTAATTTGCCCGAATTTGGCAGTTTGAAATAAATCCTAAACTTTGTTTTAGGGTTTGTCCAATTTGTAATTCCGTCATCTGTAATTATTCCTTCCGAGGAAATTTTTTCATTTACTATCCAAGTATTTCCACCTATAGGAATTTTTATCGTCGTCGAATCATTATCAGATTGAGCAAAGTAAATTGCAGTTAGATTTGTAACAAGTAATATTATTAAAATTTTCTTTAGCGTTTTCAATAGCATATTTTATTTGAGCAGAACAAGTTTTTGTGTTTGCGAAAAATTTGGCGTTTCCAATTTATAATAGTATACTCCGCTTGAAAGAAAGGAACCATCAAATTCATATTTATAATATCCGGCTTGCTTATAATTATTGATAACTGTTTTAACTAATTCACCTAACGAATTAAATATAGTCAATTTTACAAAACATTTTTCGGGTATTGAATATTCTATTGTAGTGTTAGGATTAAATGGATTAGGATAAGCTTGCTTAAGTTCAAATTTGTTAGGCAGAGAATTATTACTTTCATCAACATTAACTATAAGATCTCCGACCAAGAACAATTCCGCCATCGATGTCCAAGGTCCATCATTTATTTCTGAAGTTGAAACTAATTTCACATATTTTGCTTCAACCGCACTAAAATCTACTTCTTTAAGTTCGGTGTTGGGTTCAAACGAACCATTTGAAATGACCGGAATCCAATCCACTGCGTCTTTACTTACGTAAAAATTATATTCTTTAATGGTACCGTTTGTTCCGCCATCCTGCCTCGGCAAATACTTCATTCCTTTTAAATTATAACTATTGCCCAAATCAATTTGAATTTCATGCGGCTGAGCCGGAGTTGAACCGCTCCATTCGGTATGCCAAAAAGTATTTTCATCACCGTCAATCGCGTTCGCGGCGGCACCGTCTTCACCGGAAGTTTCTTCACTATCGAAATAAATAATTGACCAATTTTCTTTTGTAATTATATTTTCATTATTCACGGTTGTAATTGCAAAAACATAATCCGAAAACGCGCTTAAACCAAACGAATTTTTTGAGCATACGCGAGTTCTGTATCTTGTTCTACCTTCTAAATTTGAAAATGTATATGAAGTTGATGCAAGACTGTCAACAGTTTCCCATATAAAATTTTTCTGAAGCTGAACAATATAAGTCTCAGACGATTTAACCGAATCCCAGCTTATTGTAAAACTTGTACTTTCATAATTGTCAACTTTCAATCCTTGTGGAACAGTTGGGGCAAAATCGCCGTTTCCGACAACCATTTTTTTTGTAACCAAATTTCCTATCACATCTTCAATTGTAATCCGTACAAGATCCCCGTTTTGTGCGTTAATGTTTACAAATTTTTTATCCGTTATTATGGAATCAATAATTGTGTTGCTTCCAATGCCGACTGTCACCTTGAATTGAGGAGTTGAGGATTGCGGAACAGTCCATGAAATTTCTTCGGTAGTTAAATTTGTTATATAAAATTCAATCGGCAAATTATTGGGGCTGCTAGGGAAATTACTTGATAATGTTGTTGATGTTCCACTAAAACTTGGAGCTGTACTTCCTCCGGATTGCATGTAGTAATATCCATTTTCAACACCCGCGTCATAATTATCTTTATAGTTGTATGACCGTTTTCCGGGACCAATATCATATGTGTTGATTTGAAAATTTGCGGCGTTAAACGGGAACCAATTATTTTCTATACTTTTTTTATATCCGTCCTTTTGATAAACCTTTCTCATATTTTGTCCGGTACTCGACCAATCTTCTAAAAAAGAATTTGTCGAAGAATTAAATCTGACACTTTTAACCGGAAAATCCATTGTAACTAAATGTAGCCAATTTTTGCTCGATATATCATGAACCCAATATCCAAAATATGTATGCGTTTCAACATCCCAGCATTTTGCCAATAATTGGTAATCATGACCTTCGGCCCAGCCAAGCTCAAAGTTCCAGCTTTTTAAACCGGTGCCTTCGCCTCCAAAATTCTCGACTTGTGTTCCATTTCCGGTATAAGCCGCTTTAATTGCCTGGTTTGTAGAAATAGGATCCCAAATTGAAAAAATAAAATTATTTCCCGAAGGATGATTTTGCATTCCGCAGTATCCGCCGCCTTCTATTCCTGTATTCCAAGATAAAGCGCAATAATAAGTGTATAGAGTTTTGTGCGGAATTTTTAAGGTTTTCATTATTGTGTTGCCAGGGTATTCGTCGTTGGCGCTTAAGTGAACCGATAAAGCTGAATTCTGCGCGGTAAGATTTGAAGAACTTAAAATTAGATATATTACTAAAACATTTAAAAATACTTTAGCTAAAACATCTTTAGTATACATAATTATTAAAAATCCATTTTTTATACAAACTATCTTTCACCAAAAAAAATCATATTAAAAAATACTTTTAACACATAAAAAAGGTTTGTGTATTTTACCTTAAGAAAGTTTAATACACAAACCTCATTTGGGAGGCATAATTTTAATCTGTTAAGCCGAAAATTCTTTTATTGGTCATCCATCTGCCTCGAGTAAAATCAGGGAAAAATTGAGGAGAACTGTTGCTTGCAATTGACGCTTCGGAAAGCGGTGTAATGGCGCTCCACGCAGCCGCGTCATAAACATCAATTGGCGGCTGAACCATATTTTTTACGCTATCAACAAACGCTTGATCGGTAAAATAATCTATACCGCCGTGTCCGGCTCCTTCTGCTTCTTCTTCTTCTTTCTTCCATAGCGGATGATCATAACTTTTCATAAGATTATCATATTCATCACCTTCAGTCCATGTATGAGGTTTTGATTTTCCTTCCAAATAAAACCTCTTCCCTTCAAATTGACCATCCCAAACACCTTTTGCCGAATGCATAGTAAATCCCCATGAATATGGACGAGGCAGATTTGTATCGTGTGTAACAATTAAAGTTTCATCTTTGGCTGTTTTTATTACCGATGTAATTATATCACCAAGTTTCCATTCTAATTTTGCATTCGGATGATCTTCACCGCCCTTTGGATGGTTTACAATATAATTATGGAGACCAATTGATTTTGTTGCAGTTGAAGTCAATGATACGAATCTATTACCGCGGTTTATATCAAACCATTCGGCAACCGGACCAATTCCGTGTGTTGGATAAATATCACCATTACGCAAAAGTGAATGTTTAGTTCTCCATTTAGCTTCGGAAAATCCTTTATCACCAAATTCAACTCCTCCGCCGTAAGGCTGTTTTCCGTCATTGAATTTGACTTCACGTAAATCATGCCGATATCCGCAAGTTGCGTGAACTAATTCACCCCAAACTCCTTCTCTTATCATTTTTAGAACTGCCATTGCTTCTCTGGCAAAGCAAACATTTTCAAGCAGCATACATGGAATTCCGGTTTCCTCGGAAGTGTTTACCAAATCCCAACATTCATCAATTGTATTTGCGGCGCTAACTTCAATGCCGGGAAATTTACCGGCTTTCATTGCTGCAACAGCCATTCTTGTGTGCCAAAGCCATGGTGTAGCGATAATTACACCGTCAACATCATCGCGTTCCAATAATTTCATAAATGCGTATTCATCACCGGTAAACGTTGCGGCTTCCTTTCTTGAATGATCTCTAAGAATTTTTTGAGTCTCTTCAAGCGCATTTTTATCTAAATCGCAAATTGCCGTAATTTCAACATCCTTTCTTTTTGCAATATTATCAACGTGGTCTCTACCACGCAAGCCGACACCGATGAAAGCGATATTTACTTTACCATTCGGTTTTGATCTTTGAAATTTTATTTTTTCATCGGCTTTTGCAAAACTTGGGGCCATAGTTAAACCAATTCCGGAAATTGCCGCAGTTTTAAGGAAATCGCGTCTGTTAAAAGATTTCATTATTACACCGTTCATTATTTGAATAAAAATTTTAAAACACAACAATCCTAATTAAGAAACATTAGTCAATAAAGGTGTTTTACTTTTAATTATTTGATTATTCAGTTAATTAAAATTGAGGCCGGATTTCCCTGCCTCAATCGATTACTGTTTATCAGTAAATAAAAAAAACTATTTTAGGAACATCATTTTTTTAACAGAAACAAATTTTTGTCCATTAACGCCGTTTGCTTCCATTCTGTAAAAATAAACACCGCTTGATAAATTGGCTGAATTAAATTGAATATTATTATAACCAGCTTTCATTTTTTTATTTATTAAAGTTGTAACTTCCTGACCAAGAATATTGAATATTTTCAGAGAAACGTCAGAATCAACTTTCAATCCGAATTTTATAGTTGTACTTGGGTTGAACGGATTTGGATAATTTTGTTCCAAACTGAATTCAACCGGTAATTGTGTATCCTCAACAGCTACAAGACTTGATTTATCAACGGTTATTTTTGCGGGTGATGCAATTAAACTGCCCGAACCGTCTTCAACATAAACTGCGAAATATTTTACATCTGCCGGAACATTTTCAATTGTATACGTTGTAGCGCTTGTTGAACCAACTACGTCGAATGGAACAACGAATGTATTATCAATATACGCGTTTCCGTAAGAAGCTGCAAGCTGACCAATTCCGATTCCGAATCTATGACGAGTTTGCGCCTGATCATAAACGATTGGGAACGAAACCATTTCCCACCCTTCAGATGTACCGATTGGTGTTGAGAATCCTAATTCAAGCAAGGAAGTATTTTGAAATTCAAATTCACTTCTGTCATACCAAATATTAACTCCGCTATTGTAATATTGACCCGCCGGATGTATATCACTTAATATTGGATCTTGATTAGGAACAACGTCTGAATATTTTACTATTGCTCCGTATAAATAAGCTTGCGATCTGGATAATTTACTTCTTTCATAAGTCTGATACCATCTTGCTTTTATACCAACACCATCGTGTGCTGTCATTTCACCTACGTATACGCTAAAGTCGCCGCCTTCCGAATAAGTTTCAGCAGCAGGCCATTCCCCAACAGCGGCAGCGGCTGTTCCGTTTGCAAAATCTTGGAATGTCCAATCCTGAGGTGCGGATCCATCAGAATTAGGAGTTTCAAAACCGGGGTTGTTGAGCAGATTCTTTTCAAATATTCCGTTTATGCTTGTCGGCTGCATTAAAATGTGATAAGTTGCTCCGGTAACATCTTTGCTTACAGGCCAGGTTAATTTAACTGAATTGTCAAGCTGTCTGATAGCAACAACAGAATCCAATTGTAATGCCTGCATTCCTAAAAGTGTAAAATTAACATCATCGACCCATGCTTCAGCCATAGTATCAGCAATAGCTGGTCCACTTAATCTGAATCTCATTTGATTTCTCCAGCCGTTTTCATCCTGATCGGTGGGAAATAAAATTGTGTCTTTTACTTCAACCCAATCACTATTTACAAGAATTTGAGTCAAATCTACATTATTATATCCGATACTGATTCTAAATCTGTTACCTTTTGCAAAGTTGGCGGTTTTTGCCCAATATTTTAGCTCATATATTCCGCCTGATAAGAATTCCAAAGTTTGTGTACGCCAGCCCGCATCCATTGAACCTTGGTCAATATCGGCTTGAGTAACCTGAATTTTACCCGAATATTCTCCCGTATGTGAAACTGTATTATCCCAAATATATCGAGCCGTATCGTTTCCAACAAAACCAATCTCAGTAGAACCCGAACCCCAAGCTTCAACTTGCCAATTAATTGGAGAATCACCTGCTTCGTTCGGCAATTCAAAACTTGGATTTGCAACCACGTCATTAGGTATTGCCGGTGGAGCTTCAGTCAATTTTGTAATTGTAACATCATCTATCCAAATTTTTCCGGTGCCGTATAACCCAATTGCGATTCCGCTTTCACCGTCTTTAGCTGCTTCAAATGTTCCGGTATATTCCACCCAATCTGTAACTGCAGGATCGTTACCATAATAATCCCATTGCGGAACAATCTGCACGGCAAATTCACCACTTGTTACATCAGCTTTAAGCCATACACTATATGAATAAGTAGCGCCTTTTTCAACTCCGTCAATATTCGGCAGGTAAGAATCCAAACTTACTTCACTTGCATTATCTTGCGCTTTAAGCAATCCGGAAGCGCCGCCGGTATGATAAATTGTTTCATCGAGTATAAATTCGGCATTTCCGTTATAGTCATCCAAACTGCAGCCCGTCGGAACATTGCCAGCATCAACTCCGTCTTCAAATCCATAAACTTGAAGTATATCTCCTATATTGTAAACTTTTTTTGTTAGTGTAATTACGCAGTCATCAATCCATACTTTACCGCTGCCATAAAATCCAATACTAACGCCAGAATTTCCGGTTTCAGCCGCGGAAAACTCAGCAGTATATTCGGTCCAATCTGTTGCGGTAACTTCGTGTTCTTCGTACAAAGCAAAACTGTAATCCTGAATAGCGATAACGCCATCGGTCATATCCGTTTTGATCCAAATGCTCAATGAATATACATCACCTTTATTTGCCGAAGCAATATTTGGTAAGTATGAATCCAAACTTACCGCATTTGCGTCTGTTCCTTTTAACAAACCTGAAGCAGCGCCTGAATGAAATACCGTTTGATCCAAAACGAATGAACCATTTCCATTGTAATCGTCAAAACTGCAGCCAGTAGGGACATTGTCGGCGCCGACACCATCTTCAAAACCGTAGTTCTGCGCGACATCTCCAACGTTTTGTGCAAAATTTAAACTCACAAATCCAAAAATAAGACCTATGATAAATTTAAATTGAAGTAAAGTTATTTTTCTCATTTGTACCTCATATTTATGGTTTATATAATATATTTCTAGAAAACAATACTTGCTGTAATTCTATGCAGAGCTCCAAGTAAAGCAAAATCGCTGTAAGAATAATCAAGTTTTATATTTGCATCATAAAGTTTCTGCATAACTCCGAATCCGCCGCTCCATGATTCCGAATCGGATTCAAATTTATAACCGCTTCTTAAATAAATGAAATCAATAAAAGAATATTCTATTCCAAGGTGAGCTTTTTGTTTCTCATCAATTGATTTTACCCAGTTAAACGCAACGAGTAAATTGTTGTACGAATTAATATTTATTGGTTTTGAAAATCCGATTACATACTTGAGTGGAAGTCCATAACTTTCATTCACAAATTTTATTTCAGGTCCAAAATTATCAACCACCATACCTATTTTTAATCCTTCAAGTAATCCTTCCAAGCCGGTATCGTATTGAATTCCCATATCAGCCGACCAGCTTCCTTCTGAAAATCTATCGCTTACTTGATTCATACGAAGATATCTAAACGTAAATCCAATTTTTAGATCTTCAGTAAAATTATGCGCATAGTGAAGTCCGAATGCATATTCGCCAACGTGGAATGTTTCGCCTGTTCCTTCGGGACGAAGTACTGTCCTTATTTTCATTTCATCTGTCCTTAAAGCTATTACCGATAGCGCAAAAGCATCGTTATCGGAAACTCTTTTTGAATAGCTTAAAAATGATAAGCCGACATCCGCGGGCATAAATGTATAACCGATAAAAACGTTATTATCTTTTATGTTCATCAATCCTGAAGGATTATAATATGATGCCGAAGCATCATCAATAAATGAGGCAACCGACTGCCCCATTGCTTCTGCCCGAGCAGATATTCCAATTTTTAAAAATTGCGCGGATGTTACTCCGGGTTTGTTGAAAGTCTGAGCATTCAATAATCTGTTATAAATTAAAATATTTATAACGCAAAAAATCATTATGTATATATTTTTTTTCATTTGATTCATGATTTATACGCTCTACTTTACAATTACGAATTTACCGATTTGACTTTTACCGCCGGGTTCCTCAACAACAAAATAATAAAGTCCGCTTGCTACGGTATGGTTATTTTTATTTAGCAGATTCCAATACGCAATTGGCGATCCGCTATCTTGCTGAAAATCGATTGATTTAACTTCATAACCGGCAATTGTAAAAATTGTAATTTTACATTTAGTGGGTAAATTCATAAATGCGATTCTTCTGTCAATTTCAAACCATTCACTTCTGCCGGGCTGAGTTGAGTATTCCCAAGCGGGATCCTGCGAATAATCTAAATCGCCTCTGTACGGATTTGGAACAACAAAAACTTCATCCTCATCTATATCTCCTTTTGCAATCGCCGGTATTCCCATTACCGTTGAAAGAATTTTAGGACTCTCCAAAGAAGGAATTGTCAACTGATCACTGACTTCTTCCGGCAAATCATACGATGTAATTGAATACCAATATCTAATACCGTTTACAAGTCCTTCATCTTCAAACTCATACTGCAAGCCGGTATCGTAGCCAAAGCCGTCTACTTTATCGTACTCTGCCAAAAGTTCCCAAGGACCGTTAGGACCTGTTGAACTCTTGTAAATTCTATATCCTTCAAAATCTTGTATAATTCCGTCGTTTCTGGATTTATCTTCAAAGTCTTCGGGATTTGTTCCGGAATATTCATCTTTCCATTCCCAATTGATAATTATTTTTCCTTTTTTAGAATTGAGTGTAAAAATTGGAGGAGGAGGAGAAAGCGGAACTCTGAAATCAGAATCATATAATGTTTTTGCAGCATCGGCATATTTTATTATTTCATCATAACCGTAACCGGCAATTGTTGCCATTACAAATCTAATCGTATCATTAGGCTGTGTGGGTCCGAAAGGTCCAACGCTAAAAATACCTCGCGTACTCGAGCCTGTAGGAATTTCAGAAGACATATCAGGCTGTATTTTATTTCTGCTGATTCTGGCATAAGCTTCTCTATCATTACTAACATCTTCAGAATGAACCCAATGCATAAAACTCGGTTTGATTGAATTTCCGTTTACATCCGCGGGAGCTCCTACCAAACGATAAGCTTTTCTGGTATCTTCAATCATTGTTCCATCGGGTCCGCCCGGCATGTCGCCCCAAATTATCATTCTTCTTTTTTCGTCGAACAAGGCATAATCATCACCGACCGAAGAAATATTTACGTCCGTTTTTAAATCAACATCATTGTATTGAACAAAAAAGATATCGTTCCAAACTTTTGTACCTTCATTAATAATTATGAATTCGGTAAAAATTATTTTATCATAAAGAAAAAAATCGTAGCCGAATGATCTTTGAATAATTCTCGCGTTAAGCGGCACATGGTCTTCTAAAATTTCAGGAGCTTGGTTAACTCCAAAAACAATTTTGTTATCCCAATATTGGCAGATATAATCTTGAGGTGATTTGGGTAAATATCTTCGGTCCAATAAACCGTCATCATTAAAAAAATATTTGCTTTCCGCGTCAGCCGGAATGTCATCAAAAACCGACTTTACGTATATTGTATCGTTTTTATTAAATCTGGGGAAAACTTCAAATCTTTCACCTCTGCCGCCTCCGCCTACAGCTTCATAATCGGCAAATTGCGTTACAAGCGTGTCTCCTTCTACAACCGCGCCAAGCCAATTACCGCTAACCTTTGTAAGTTCCTGATTCGATCCGGGAGGATAATTAAAAACGATACCGACATTATCATTGGTATTGTATGTAGGAACTCCTGAGCCATAATTTGTAACGGTAACATGAAGCATATTTATATTGTGTTTTTTAAATTGGAGATTTGCTGGCGGAAAAATTTCTCCTTGCCCATTTAACAAATTCGGCAATACAGAAAATCCAATAAATATGATAAATTTAAAAATTAATTTAAAATTCATTAACCGTTTCCAATTTTATTTGATATACAATTTCAATCCCAATCTAAGATTGAGGTCTGGAGTATAAGCTTCGTTAGCGCGCAAAAATTCTATTTGATGCTGAGTTAAATATTTTTGTGTCTGTCCTTCCAAATCTCCAAGATTATACACGTCGCCGGTTCTGGCATTAAAACCGGATCCGAAATTAATATTCTGAATGCCGAAAATATTCTTTGCTTCGATGAATAAAATAGTCCTCATTCCGAAAAGATCAAATCCTTTGTGAATTGTCGCATCAACATAAAGTTCACCGGGACCGTCTTTTGAATTTGCCTCAATATAAATCGCGCCAGGAATGATCGGTGTATATGGTCTTCCCATTACACCTTGAACCAAAAAATAAATTCCGAAGTCAGTAAGCGGATAGCCGAATATATCAAGCTGATCATTTTCCATAATTTCAAAATTCGCCAATAACTTTACAGTATGGTTTTTATCCCAAGATACTCTTTGTTCTCTAACCGAAGGCGGAATTGTGTTTCCAAGCTCGTAATTATCCAACGCGGTTAAATCAAAACCGCGAGCAAGCAGATAAGTGTAATTTGCGGTTAGAGAAAAATAATCGCTATAAACTTTTCTGAATTCTATTTCAAAACCGCGAGATGAACCGAATCCTATATTTTCATAAATTGAGCGCGCGGGAATCGTTTCGGTTTGCCTAAATCCAATATCACCGGAATTGTCTCTTCCGTATAATTTGATATTTAAAACGTAATTTTTTATGAATTCGGTTTCCATTCCCACTTCGTAGTTAATAGATTTTCTGGGATCAAGATCGGGATTGCCAACAACCGCCGTTAAGAAAGGATCTCGGTATAATTCTCCGAAACTTGGCGACTGAATAAAATAACCATAATTAAAAAATAATTTTGTGTCTTTATCCGCAGGAATTGAGAGACCGACTCTGGGACTCCAAACTGTTTTGAATTTTTTAAAACTGTTTATATCTTTTCCCGTCGAATTGTTGAATTGAGCAATAAAGTCTTTATCATTAACAATGTCGCCATGCTTAAAAATATCGGCTCTAATTCCAATATTTAAAAACATTCCGGCATATTCAATTCTATCTTGAACATAAAAAGCGCCATTTAAAATATTATCATCAAAAAACCATCTCTTTGTTCCGTATTGCGGATATGGTCCGGGAATAGTATCTCTATAAGGAAAGTATTGACCGTAATTTTCAATTTCCAACTGATTTACTTTTTGATAATTAAATTCAAATCCGCCTTTGATTTTATGAACACCCACAAAGTGAGTATAATCAAAATCAACATTTAAAGTACTGTAATCATTTTGATAGTAATTTTGGTATGTACCTACATCAATAAATCCGTCGTTATCATAATCATAAGTTAGATCGGGTCTTTTATATTCGCTTTTAGTCTTTGAGAAATCAATCAGATCAGGATTGTTAGCCAAAATATCTGCAATTTCATCTTGTGGAATTACAGTACCGTCATAATAAAAATATGTAGAAATAAATTGAAACGCGTCAACGGGAGAATTCAAACCGAGCAAAGCTGTTTTGCTGTTTCCTTTCTGATATGAAACAGAAAGATTGTAATAAGAATCCTTTGTTAAAGTGTGGCCGATTATCATATTAATTCTATCGGATTCGCCTTTTGTTACGGGCAAAGCGTCCGGTATTTGCGACCAAGCCCAGTTATATGCCTTGTTGCTGTTTCTATCGAATTGACCTTGAAGTTTTATTCTGAAATCTTTCCACGGCTGATAATGAATCTGAGCCATAATTCCATAATTTCCATACTGCTTATCGTTAATATTAATGCCCAGCATATTTGTGTGGCCGTAGCCGCCGCCTATTTTATAATATGTGTCATCCATTTCCAAATGGGTGGAAACAGTAAAGCCGGAATTTGAGAGAAAAGGAATGGGTCCGTTTAATCCAAAATATGTATAATCATAATTGGTTGATAATGAATTGCCGAAAAGTTCATCCGTTTTTAACACCGCATCCATGGAAAGTTTTTCTCTTCCCGTCTTTGTTATAATATTTATTACCCCGCTGTTGGCATTGCCGTATTCGGCATCAAATCCGCCGGTTAAAATTTCCACTTCTTCAATTTGATTAACATCGATTTCAACCGAAGCGACTCCGGTAATAGGATTTTTTGCCGGAACGCCGTCTATTAAATACAAAACTTCATCACTCCTTCCGCCGCGGATATGTATGTTCGCGCCGTCTTTTACAACGCCCGATTGTAACGCAACTAAATCTTTAACATTTGTAACAACCGGCATATTTTGTATATCTTCTGAAGTGATCATTTTTGCGCTGCTTGCAACTTCCACATCAACTGCAGGTCTTGTTGCCTGCACAACAACGTCATCAATTTTAAGCGATTCGCTGCTAAGCTCAAATGGTAAATTTGTTATTCTATTCAACGAAACTCTTACATTTTGAATTGTTACGCTGTTGTAACCAATAAATTTTGCTTGAACAGAATAATTGCCCGCGGGAATTTGACTTATTCTATATTTTCCGTTTTGGTCTGTAGCGGCTCCAAGCGTAGTATTTAATATCATAACGTTAGCAAACGGAAGCGGTTCGCCGGTTTCTTTATCAATTACAACTCCGACAATTTCACCGTAATCTGCGGCTTGTATTAACTTGTTGAAGCTGAAAATTAAAAGCGACAACGTTATATAGTAAAAATACTTTCTCATCAATTCTTATCCATATATTTCAAAATTACTTCAACCTAATTTTTAATAAGGAAATTTTTTTTCTAAAAATTCTTTAGCGTTTCCGAATATTTTTTTGGCTGCTTCAGCCTCCATATAATAAAACGGAAATCCTGAAATTACTATCTGATATTCCGAATTATGATAACCAAAGCCGATAACCGAATCGTTAAAGTTTGACTCAGTTGTATCAGCGGTATGATATCTGAAAATCGGCGTAGTAAAAGCTCCTAGTCCGGTAAAATTTATTACTTTGTACAAACCTTTTCTAAAAGAAAATAGTTTTAACGAATCAACGGCAAATTTAGTGTCGAGATTATCTTGAGTTTTCACAACAATACTATCCAATAAAGCGTCTTCAATTGTTGAAGCGTTTTTAATATGAAAATAATCGGTGAGAATATTTCCATATATCGAAGTACTGTCCAGCCATTCGGTATTATTTTGGAAATATGAATAATAATTCCAGCCCGATAAAAGCAGTCTTCCTTTTGTATTGAGATAGTCTGAAATTAAGCCGGTGTATTTCGTCAGATCCGTACTTCTATGATCATCGCTGTGCCAAAGAACATATTTGTATTTACCCATTGTTTCGCGGGAAAGTTTACCTTGGTTTGCAATATCCCAGGTATCAAAATTAATTCCGGAAAGTAATTCTTGATAGAACTCATCGACTTGAACATCATTCGGTCGTTCGGTTGAACCGCTCTGATTAGCAGTTCCATCTACAATCAGCCACTCTTTTTCATGCGTCGGAGTTACAAAATTAATATTGATTTCAGCGGGAGTATCATCTTCAACCAACGCTGTATTTCTGGATTTGACTGAAATTTTATGAATTCCGGAATTTACGCCGATTGATAAATCCTCTGTCAAATAAAAGATTGGTTCTTTCTGCCAGCCGCTCCAGTTTCCGTTATCAACTTTGATCGTATAATCCTTTATTTCTCCAATATTGGTGTTTGCCGAACAAATTATTTTAGCGCCTTTCCAAGTTATTGAAGATTTTTGCTGCAGAAATAATGAACTATTGTTTTGAGGATAGCTGATAAATGTGTTAGGAGGTAAAGTTCTTTTTGTATAAAAAATTACGCTATCTCCAATTGGGTCAACATTGCCGAATTTATCTTGAGCTTTAACATAAAGTATTTGTTTATTGATGCTATCAGCGGAAGGAAACGCGATTGTTTGAGTCACATCTTTTGTAAAGTACGGTTCTTGAACATTTACTTGATCGAGTATTAAGTAATGTGTTTTCCAGCTTACCCAAAATCCGTCTATAATGGCGTTATCGCTTATACCTTTCCAGCCGACTTTTAATATCGGAGAGTAAGGATTATCCAAAGTATTGGCTACAGGAATATTAATAATTTCTGTTGCGGGAGGAATAACCGGATATTCGTTACCGTTAATTTCATCATTGCAGCTGTAAAAAAGTGTTACAGCGGAAATGATAAGAAGCAAAACTATTATTTTGGCAATTGAAATCCTCATCTATTCCTCATTCGTTAGAAACATAGAAAGTATCTACTTTTGCGCTAAACACAAAATCATCTAAAATTCTAAACACCAAATCTTCAACTTTAAATTCAATATTTATTGTTGTTGTTTTATTCTCATTTACAATCAGGCTATTTTTAATTCTAACTACTTTGGTAAAATTATTTTCGATACTTAATTCATTGTAGTTTGTTGTAAGCGGATAATTTTCATTTTCAAGAATTAAAAAATTTGAAGGCGCAATCTGGAATAGCAGACTGTCATACGAAAGCGGCGGAACTGAGCCGTAAGCAACTTGAATAACAGATTCATTTTTTGCGGCTTTTAATAAATTAAAAGTAACTATGCTATCGGTATATTCTAAAAATTGATTAGGATTTTGGAAAACGTCGGCATAATTTTCACCTTTAAATACTTTGAAATCTCTTGCTTGTGTAATTAATATATCTTTATCCGCAATGTTTATTTCGCCCGTTGACTTAAATATCAAATTGACTTTTATTCTTCCGCTGCTTTTTACGTCTTCAGGTGAAACCATATTGCATGAAGAAACAATCACAGCAATTGACAGAATGATAAAAGTTAATTTTAAATTTTGTTTTGCTTTTTTCATATTATGCGGTCGTAATTTATAATTCCAAATCATTGGGCAGTTTAATTATTTCCAAATAAATCGGATCTTTGTTTAATCCGTAATTTCCATTTGTCGGATCGCCATCTATAATTCCGTATTTATTGTTACCGATTACCGCAATTGTATTTTTATTAATTATGGCAATTCCTTCCGGACGTTTAATTTTCGTCACGCTTAAATCATATATAAGTTTTTTATTAACGGGTTTTATTTTATTGTCTTTTCTTTCTTTTACTGTAAGGGTTTCAATTGTTTTTCCCAAAATTCCTTCTAATCCGACTAATGCCTTAGTTGTACTGTCATTAGTGCTGAGCATAAAGAGTAAATTTCTCGTCGATCCGTTAAATTCGGCAAATTCAGTAACCAAAAAAGAAGTATCATTAACCGCGGCTATATCGCCAAGAAAAACAAATTGCTCTGGAATTCCATCCATGCTTTGAGGTTCAACATTATAGATCATTGAAATATCAGTATTGGATTTTAAATTATAGATATTTACTCTGCGCATAGCATAGTTCATAGACCCGGCTTTATCTCCGGCAATATGATTATTTTCCAAACATCTTCCGTTAACCGTAACTAAATGATCTTCTCCGTAAAAATCTATTCCGGTAAATCCGCCGTCAACGGTCTGATTGCCGAGCGCTCTTCTCAATCCTTCTCCCGGTCTAATTCTTCTTACCCACTGACCGTCATATGTAATTTGCATTAACGCCGGATTATATTGTTCGGCAATCCAAAAGAAATTATTTTTAATATCGAACAAAACACCGCCGGGGAATATCCCCCAGTCGTCTTCAGTCGGATTCGGACTGTTGATCTCTTCATCACTGTTCCAACTATCGGAAGGTAAAAGCCCGGTAATTGAAGTTCCGGCAGGATTTGTTATTGCTATTTGTTTAACAACCTTAACTGTGTTATCGTCCTGTAATTCTAGCTCTATTATTGAAGGAATAAATTCTGGAACTTCAAAATATGTCCTTGATCCGTTTTCATCTAAACTTTGATTTACGGGACCTCTATCAGTAATAGTATAAAATGTTCTGTTCTCTTTGTAAAAAAGTCCCACAAATCCGCCCAATCTTAAACTTGTATTATCATTTATCTTAGGCAGATCATTCCAATTAATAGTATAGGTTCCGGAAGGCGTATATTTATCGAATAATGGGTCGGTTGAATCGCATGAAGTGAAAACTTCCGCGAGTATTAAGATTATAAATATCTGTAAGTTGAATAATATTTTTATTTTACTCACTTTTTATCAACCGTAATTATTTTATATTCTTTATCAGTATTTTACAAATTATTTTTTATATTGCATAGTACATTATAAAATTTTTATTATGTTTTTTGCTTTAACTAAATATTTTGCACAGATATAACGTTTTATAGATTTTTTTTAATAAATTAAAATATAATTTGGATTTACTATGACACTTATAAAACAAAAGAGAAACGAGAGAATAATTGAGATAATTAAAATTTTGATGAATAATGAAAAGATGACACTTGCGGAGATTACAAAAAAAGCAAATCAAAGTCTTCCTAAGGTTACAGAAACTATTAACCTAATGAAGGAATCCAACATTGTAATAGAAATAGATTCCGATAATATTGCGGCAATGGGACGCCCTTCTCAAAAATTCAAATTGAACAGCGCGTATGGTTATTTTTTGGGAATAGACTTAGGAAGAATTCATACAAATTTTGTTGTATTGGATTATTCACAAAAAAAGATATTTGAAAATCATATTCCTACCCTGCTTCAGTTGGATACAAAGGAAGTCGCAAACAAACTCGGCATTAATATAAATCAAATTCTGCGCGAAGTAAAAATTCCTAAGTCTAAACTAATGGGCATCGGAGTTTCAATTCCCGGAATAGTAAACAGTATAATGGGTACAAGCGAAACTTACCTTAAACTTGAAAACAAGACAATTCAAGAATACTTTTCCGAACAATTTAAAAATATCGTAAGAATTGAGCATGACGTTAAATCAATGGCATTGGGTGAAATATATTACGGTAAATATACCGACTTAAAAAATGCGCTGTATTTAAACTTTGGATGGGGTTTGGGTTTGGGAATTATTTTTAACGGCGAACTTTATTATGGAAAAGACTCGTACTGCGGCGAATTTGGTCATATTCCGGTAATTCCAAATGGCGAACTTTGTTACTGCGGAAAGATCGGCTGTCTTGAAACCGTTTCTTCGGGAAGAGCCATTACTAAAAAAGTAAGGGATAAAATTTCCGGCGGCGCATCATCAATGATTTTAAATAATATTACCGATCCGAATAAAATTGAGGCTCTCGATATTCTTAAAGCGGCAAATAAAGGCGATCAATTTTCAATTGAAATTTTAGAGGAAGCCGGTAAATATTTGGGAATCGGAATAGCGATGCTGATAAATATTTTCAATCCGGAAAAAATTATTATTGGAGGAACCTTTACACAGGTTGCAAGCTACATTTTAGATATTGCCAAAAGCAACGCAATGAAACATTCGTTAACTCAACTAAATAAAAATGTTCAATTCCAAATTTCTTCACTGTCAAATAGTTCAGGAGCTTTGGGTGTTGCGAGATTAACGGCAATTGAAAATTGCTATAAATAAAAATATACGTTACTCTATCTTAAATAAAATTATAAATAGAATTATTTACTCACTCCCCTTTTATTTGGAAATTACTAACGCTGGATATTATTTAAATATTCTTGAAATTAATTTTCAAGTTATGTGCATTTATTAATTTTTTTACATATTTTTAATTTAAGTATTGGAATATTCAATTTATGCCAAAACTTAAAGGCAGTAAATCAAATCTTACCCCCAATTCTTTAATACAATTATTAAATTCAGAATCCTTTGCTTATAAATCAATCTTTTTAAATTTGCCAGAGATGTGTCTGCTGCTCGATTCAAATGATGATACAATAATCGAATGTTCTCAAAAGGTATACGAAGTAACCGGTTATTCCCATTCAGAAAGAATAGGAAAATCGGTGCATAATTTTTACCATAATTCCGCTCAAAACAATTTAGATAGAACTGCCAAATCAGAGAGCAGCATTAACAATGACGAAATTAAAGTAATAAAAAAAGACAATTCATTATTAAACATTGCGTTGAATAAAAGTTTTTTTAAAAATAAATCGGGCAAAATTATTGCTTCAATTGTAATTTGGAAAGATTTCTGCAATAAAAAATTAACAGAAATAGAATTAAAAAAATATCGTGAAAATTTAATAAAGTCCGAAGAAAGATATACGTTAGCATCCAAAGCAACCGAGTACGGAATTTGGGACTGGAATATTCTAACCGATGAAGTTTTTTATTCAGCCGAATGGAAAAAACAGATCGGATATAATGAAGATGAAATTAAAAACGACTTCGGTTCGTGGATTAAACATTTACATCCGGAAGAAAGCGAATACATGCAGCAAAAAGTTAAAGAATTTGTTGAGCATGGTGAAGGTAATTTTGAACTTGATTTTAGATTCAGGCACAAAGATGGACATTATATTTATATTCACAGCAAAGCTGCAGTTGTTAAAGATGAAAATGGAAAAATTACCCGATTGTTTGGAGCACATACCGATATTACTAAACTTAAAAAAGCACAAATTGAACTTGAAACTCACTGGAAACAATTTGAGTCAATTTTAAATGCTTTTCCGGAAATTCTTTTGGTAATAGATCTTCAAAAATCGGAAATAGTTTTTGTAAATAAATATACCGCGGATCTAATCGGTTTTAATCCTATTGGCTTAAAATTCCACAAAAAATTTTACGGATTTCAAATTCCTACTATTAAGAGTATGGATGATCTTAAAAATGAAATCATTAATGAAATGACTTTTGAATATAAAAATGAAAAGCTGAATAGATATTTTCAAATAACAAATAAACTTATTAAATGGACGGACGGAAGGGATTTGCTGTTCAAAATCGCGATAGATATTTCAAAGCAAAAAGATTACGAAGTGGAACTTGAAAGTTCATTAAAAGAAGTAAGGAAATCTAACAAAGAGCTGGAACAATTCGCTTATGTAATTTCGCACGATCTTCAGGAACCATTAAGAATGGTACACAGCTTTACACAATTATTAGAGAAAAAATACTACGATTTAATAGACGCAACCGGAAAACAATATATTTATTATGCTTCAGACGGCGCGTTAAGAATGCATGAATTAATTAACGATCTGCTGAAATTCTCACGTATTTCCACAACGGAAGACGAATTTGAAGTTTTCTCACTTTCAGACGCATTAAACTTAGCAATCGAAAATTTAAGAATTAAAATAGAAGAAAACGGAGCTGTAATTTACAGCGATGAAATGCCGAATATTTTCGGCGATAAAAATCAAATAATAAGAGTTTTTCAAAATCTGCTTGAAAACTCATTGAAATACCGGTCAAGGTTTAACCCAATTATAACTGTTTCGTTTATGCAAATAAGCGGTGATAAAATTAAAATAACTTTGGAGGACAATGGAATAGGTTTTAATAATATTTACAGTGAAAGGATTTTTACAATTTTTCAAAGGCTGCACAGACGCGATGAATATAGCGGCACCGGAATTGGTTTGAGTATCTGTAAAAAGATTATAGAAAGACACGGCGGTGAAATTTGGGCTGATTCAGTTGAAGGAAAAGGTACAAAAATTCATTTTACACTTAAATTTTATGAGGAATAATATGACAGGAACCGCAGTAGAAATATTATTGGTTGAAGATAACCCAGGCGATAGAGCGTTGGCAGTTGAAGCATTGCGCGACAGTAAAATTAATAACCACCTTCATGTTGCGGTTGATGGTGAAGAAGCAATGAATTTTTTAAATAAGTCGGGTAATTTCAGAAATGCTGAAACGCCGGATATTGTTTTTTTAGATTTAAATCTTCCCAAAAAAGACGGCAGAGAAATATTGGCGGAAATTAAAAATAATCCGAGATTGAAAAGTATTCCGGTTGTAGTGTTAACTACATCTAGCGCCGAAGAAGATATTATTAGAAGTTATGATCTTCACGCAAATTGTTACATCAGCAAACCATTGGATTTTAATCAATTTGTAAAAGTTGTGAAATCAATTGAGGATTTTTGGCTTACCATTGTTAAACTTCCACCTAAAAAACGGGAACCGCATAATGAACATTAACATTCTGATAATAGAAGACAATCCCGGCGACGCGTTTTTGGTAAAACAGTTTTTAATTGATTCTAAATTTAAAGAAGAATTGATTTCAATTGCCGGGACTTTAACCAAAGGAATTGAAATTATAGAAAGTAGAGAAATAAATTTAATACTTCTTGATTTAGGTTTACCCGATTACTGTAACGAAGAAACGATAAAAATTATTAATGACTTTACAAAAAAAATACCCGTCATTGTTTTATCCGGAAACGATGACGAAAATCTAGCGGTTAAAGCCGTTAATTACGGAATTCAAGATTATTTAATTAAGGGAAAATTCGACGCCCATTCTCTTTCGCGAGCTATAAAATATTCTCTGCTTAGATCGGAACAAGAATTGAAGCTGTATGAATTGAACAATTTTAAAAATAAATTGTTCAGATTAGTTTCACATGATTTGAAAGGACCGATGGGTGCGTTAAATTCCTACATTGAAATAATCCTTGAAGATTTTGAAGAATCCTCAAAAGAATCTTTAAAAGAAAGCATCGTCAACATAGAAGATATTTCCAAATCACTTCTCCATCTTATCGAAAATTTATTTAATTGGGCAAGAATGCAAATGGGTTCCATTGAGGTTAAACCCGAAAAAATAAATGTACACGATCTTGTTGAAGAAAATATAAAAATTTGCCAACTTCAGCTTCAGAAAAAGAATATTCAGATTATCAATAAAACAGAAGAAAATTTGACCGCATATGCCGATTTGGAAATGATAAAAACCGTAATAAGAAATCTTATGTTCAATTCAATTAAATTCACCGAAAACAACGGCTTAATCGAAATCGGCGGAACGGTGAAAAACGGCAATATTCAAATTGATCTTTCGGATAACGGAATCGGAATTGAAGAAAATCATTTGGCAACAATTTTTGAAGGGAATGGAAATTATGTAAGACAAGGAACCAACCGCGAAAAAGGCTCGGGTTTCGGTCTTTCTCTCTGTAAGGATTTTATAGAACATAATAACGGTAAAATTTGGGTTACTTCCAAAATTTATGAAGGATCAACATTTCATTTTTCGCTTCCTCAAAATTGATTGAGGAAGCTGCCGATTTTGATTTACTTTTAATTATTAAATGTTTAACTTACTTAATTCGGATACTTAGTTGATTTTTAATTCCTATTAATTAAATTATAACAACAACTATTAAAATAATTAAAATATGAAGTAAACTCGTTTTCTATATATCCGCATTTTGTATCGAGTCAAACTTAAATAAATCATCTAAGAATACTAAAACTACTGTCTTATTTTAACAAATTTAATATTGAGGTTTCGATGAAATTTGAAATTTTTAAAGATAAATTTAATTTCTGGTATTGGCGTTTCGTAAATTTCGATAATGAAATTATCGCGTATTCTTCAAAAGGTTTTGAGAATATTAAAGATTGCAAAAGCTCCATTAAATTAATAAAAGTATTCGCGTTCGGCGCTGATATTGTGAAAGTAAAAATAGTTTAGTTAATAAACTTCCCCAAAAATTACTGATCTATTTTTAATTAGCCGCAAATTTGAAATTATATATTAACTGCATCAATTTATTCAATTATTAACGGTCACTCAATATTTCTCGTGGAATAATTTTGATATTTCTCTTTCGCTTAATTCTCTGTTATAAAATCTAAAATCATCAATCGCGCCTTTAAAATAAGTAAGAGGCAAAACGGTGGAAGTTTTGTATTCGCCGAAAGCCGGAACTCCAACATTCTGATATAAAACTTCGGTTGCCGAGCCGTCATAAACGACTTCCGCTCTTTTATTATTGATATAAATGTACATAATTTTATCGGAAATAATAATGCCAACAAAATGAAACCAATTATTTTCAGGCAAAGGTTGTTTTGTATAAACCGATCTTCTCGAACTGGGAATAGCAGTAGGTCTATCGTTGCCGAAATGCATTGAAATAATATAACCGTAAACAAAACCCATCCAAACTCCGGAATAACTGTTCATGTTGAAATTATTGGCGAATATCCATCCGCGATCCCAGCCTTCCTTTTTATCCACATAGAAATGGAAATGGGAAAGCCCGATTTTAAATTAATATTTTTATTTAAACGAATAAAACTGCTGTCTCCGCTGAAATAAAGAGCTTTATCTTTCTCGTGAAATCTATTTTCTATCGAAGAAATATTTTTAAAAGTATCTATCAAGCTTGAATCGGATAAGTTTAAATCTACCTTATCCAATTTTAATGATAATAAGGAGTTGTCATTTAGAATTGGTGATAATTTTTTCTTATCTAAATTATATTTCTGTACCGCGGTTTCAATAAAATCATTCTCCTCATTTGTCTGAGCGTTCTTAAAATAATAAATTGGCAGAATAATAATCATCATCAATAAAATTAAGATTGGAACGGAATATTTTAATGAACGGATTTTACGGTAAAAATACGTGGAAACCGGCTCTGTAACATTTTTAACTATTTCGCCGTGTTCAAATATTTCGGAAACGTTTGCAATCGGAACTATATTAATTTTTTTATTTCCGTAATTAAGTTTTTCTCTTTCAATTACAGCTTTTGCCTGAAGATAATTCTTTTGCGGAATTATAAAATAAACGCACTTTGAATAAAATGCTGTTAATGTTTTTCTTTCAATTATATTGGATGATATGGAATCCAAATTTCCGTCTTGAAGCATTGATCCCGTAAAAATCGCCGAATTATTAATTTTATATTTTATCTTTAAATTCAAATAATTAGATAATTCAGAGATAAAACCGAGAGAAAGCGCCAACCCGTGCGAGTCGCCTTCATAAATTCCATATTTTCTGCTAAACTGAATACTTATCTGTAGAATTGGAATCTTAACGTTAAAATTATCTTTAATAAAACTCTTAGCGTATTGCCAAGATATTTTTATTTGTTTAAGTGACTGTTCTTCAACTTTTGGCAAACTGGGAATTACAAGAAATTCATCTTCCTTCAAACCCGACAATTGATTTAAGCTGATTTTTATAGTCTCGATATTTCCGGTAAAATATTTATTATTCGAATGTTTATCGAGTAACGGAAAAATTACCGAAGAAGTGAAATTTTCATCGGCTGAATTTCCATTTAAAATAATATTGAGTTCTTCAATTTCATTTTTAATTCTTAGAATATTTTCATCAATTAAAATATAATCTTCATTGCTCATCGGAAATCGTTTTAACTCAATAAGCATTTCCAATATTTCTGTAGAAAGCTGCGGATTTGATCCAAATGGCGAATAATTTTCAACCAGCGGAATTATCAATGAAATAATTTCGGTTACATAAGCTTCGGTTACTAATTTATCATCATAGTTTACCAATTCCTTATAATAATGAAGAAACGCTACAATTTTAGCGTTAAATGAATTTAATTTGGAAATATCAAATAAAATTCTTCGGTGATTTTCTTCAATTTTATAAATATTGTTCATAGATGATAAAATCCGTAACTATCTGCCGGATTACAGTTATGAGTTTTTTATTTAGAAATTATTTTTTTTGAGTTCTTAAATTTAATTAAAATTTTATTAACTATAAATTTTCAAATGTAATACATTTATTACGTTTATAATTAATTTGGAATTATTTCTGTAATTTAGACCAGAAAGTCACAAGGGATTGGCTGGTAATTTTGTTAAAAATTTTATTAATTTTCGTCACTTTTTATCGAATATTTTTTAATTGCGGATTTCGAAGTATTTTCACTTATAACAAATTGGAACGTCAAACTTGGTAATAGAATTCAATTGAAAAGAGTTTGATTCAGACGAAATAAATAATTTAAAATTTTATAAATTGCTGTAGATCACCAAAAAAGGTAAAAATTATTGTAATTTAAATTACTGAATTTTAGAATTACTGTAGAATTTTCACATTTAATTTTTGTATTTTTCAACTACTTTAATATAGGGACTTTGCAGTTTATGGGGGAAGTAAACGTATTAGAAATTCTTGGAAAAATTAATAAAAATATATTTTCACAGAAAGAGTTAAACTCACTAATTCAGTATTCTTATAAAATTGCGTCTGTTTACTTAAAAAGCAGCATTGCGAGAAAACAGCTTCCTGCATCAATAGATATACAGTCACTTGACGATTTGGCAATTGATTCAATAGTTCCGTTATTTGTCGTAAACAACGCGGGAATTTTGGGAATTTTAAGATCTTACAATAATTGGAAAGATCCCATTGCCTCTGAGCTTGATGCCGAATATTTCCTTTCAAAAATTATTTGGAAAAGAACTTCTCAGACAATAACATCACATTTAAAAGAAAAGGATCCCGTATTTAAAAAAATCATTACGAATCTTAATCTATGCATTTTCAGCAACGATCTTTATAAGAAAAGGTTTTTCGGCACAGTCTACATTGCCAAAAGCAAAAATGATTGTGATTTTAGCAATGTTCCGCCGATGGAATTCTTTGATTCAATTCTGGAGCATATTTACAGAAAAAAAGCAAATGGATTTATTCAACACAATTTTTAATTACATTGCCGATAATTCCGGTTATAATCCAATAATTCCGTTAAATCAATTGGTCAAAAAAGTAAAAGCCGCATATTTTGCCAATTTCAGAGAATCGACCGGAAATGTAACAGTACAGGATGACGAGTTCGTTTATCTATCGCTTTTAGAAAACGAAATAAATAATATAAACGAAAGATTAGAAACTTTTTACGTTCCAAACCACAAAATAACGGAAGAAGAAGCTGTTTTCGTAAAAAAATCATTTGAAGATATTACCGCTGATCTATTAAACGGCGGTTTAAGTTCAAGTTTATTTGAATACTTAAAACATAGAAATTCTGCTGTTACATCTGAAATTTTTTATGAAAAATATCATCATATTATGAATTATCTTTTGAAGAATTTAAAAACAAATTTAGCAAATCAATTGGATTAAATATTTTTAGAATTTGAGTTCAATTGAATCAAGAAAGAAAAGCACAAAATGTTTAGAATAACCGAAAAAGAATTATTTACATATATATTTTACCCGGACGAATTGTCTGAAGATATTTTTAATTATATTTCAAAAAATATCAGCAAATTTTCTCGCGAAATAGAAATGCTCGCCCAGCTGAAAAAAATTCTGGATGAAGAAGTACCCGAAAATGTTATGAAGAAAATTTCGGATAAAATTGAACAGCGGGAAAAAATTATTGAAGTGAAATTATCCAAATTAGAAGAAGATTATAAAACATTTTCCGCCGCGTTTTTTTTGGCGGCACAGTCAAACGAAATCAAATCAAATTTAAAGTCAGAAACTTATGTCGATGAAGAAAAACGTTTCCTGATAAAGATAATTTCGGACGTAAAAAAATGCAGAATATTCTTTTTTGACAACGAGAATGAAAAAAAATCCAGATATTTTCTTAGAATCTATCCCATCATGAAAACAATTAAACTAAATTCAACAAGACCAATTATTACAGAAAATTTTCCGCATAATTCCGATCTAAGTATAATAATTTCGGGAGTTTAGCTGCTGTTTTATTTAACATTACTTTAGTTATAATTATCTTAAAACGGATAAATAAGATTACTTAAACATTTCAAAATATCTGTTAACTCATTTCATAATAATAAATTATATATTTTATCTAAAGTATATTATTAAAAATATACAATTAATTTATTGAAATATAATTAACAATTGAAAAATATTTAAGAAAAGATTGGAAACAATACGGAAAAACTATTCCGTAAAGTTTGAGAATTTTTCAATTATTTTAACGATTATCGCGAGGAAAAAACCCAAGCTGGAAATAAGCAGATCGTCAATACCGATTGAAAATGATTTAGATGCAAAAAAGTTGGTAAATAATTTAGAGACAACAATTGCCGAAAAAAAACCGATAAATCCGAGAATGCCTATTCGAAGTAAATTCAACTTTCCCCAAACCAAAATGATTGTTTTCATATGAATATTTTATTGTTAATAATAGGATTAATATAGTCCAGTTAGAGTAAAATTTGAAAAGTGCATTTTTTTTTGGACCATCAATAAATTACTATGATATTAGTTTAGCTTGAATTGTAAATGTCCAATGAGTGAATAAAATTGAAGTATTGAAGTATTTTAGTATTCTAAATAAGGCAAATAATTAAGTGAAAAAATTAAAATTCCACTCTTATTCCAAATGAAGGCAGAATTGGCCATAAAGTTATTTCATATTTAACCGGATTTCCTTTATTATCATAACTGTACTCATAACCTCGGATATTTTTGTGGTTAAACGCATTGCTGACTTCAATGAAAGTTTTAAGTTTGTAGGAGGAGAATTGAAATTCCTTTGAAATTCTGAAATCAATCCTTTGATATTCCGGCAAATTCCCGTTATTTGTTTCTGATTTATTCCAATAATACTCGTCTGTTTGAGAATTATAAGTAACATATTTTTCCGCAAAAGGAAACCCGGAACCGTAATAAAATTTTGTGTTAAAACTCCAATTTCTCCCCAATTCCAAATCCGTTATCCACGATAATGTATGCTCCTGAGATGTAAGTCTTGGGTATGCTCCCAATTCATCGTTTATTTTATCTTCTTTTGAGTTTAAATAACTGTAGCTTACCGAAGTATAAAAACCAGGTATATTTAACAAAACATACATATCAAAACCTTTCGCAAATCCTAAAGCATCGTTTTCTCTGGAATACGCCAGCCTTTCTCCATGTGAATAAAAAGATGAAATAAGGCTTTTATAATCTTTATAGAAAATATCAAATTTGATTTTTAACGTGCTCATACTTTTTGCTGATAAATTTAAATTCTGCTCAATTCCAAAAATATAATGTATTGCCTTTTGCGCTTTTGTATTTGAATCGGATGCTTCGGAGTATTTTAACTGGCTGTAAATCGGCGATTGATAATAATGACCCCAAGCCAATCTGATTATAGTTCCGTAATTGGATAAATACGCTAAATTGGCTCTTGGACTAAAAGTTAATTGTTCGTTCATTCCAAAATAATCTGCTCTGCCCGCGATATTCACAACTATATTTTTTCCTATCTGTATAATATTTTCTAAATAACCTGACATTTTATAGGAAGAAGCAAATAACGAGTCGTCTCTGTAATCGATTCCGATATATCCGTAATCTTCAATTAATGTATCCGGATAACTAATTGTATTTGAAGTATTTACTGCATATTTGCTATAGTAAAATCTATCTATATAATTTATATCTTTATATCCAATTCCACTCTGCAGTTCAAAGTATGGAGACAATTGCCAGTCCAATGATGATTTAATTTCCATAGTTTGAATATTCAATTTTGATTTCCTAAGATCTTCCCTAACTTTTCTATCAAAATAGATATTATCGCTGACAATATCCTTTCTGAAATATGTACCCCAAGAAGTGTAATCATTATCACTCTGACTGTAAAATGAAACATCGGTATTTAAAAACGCGCTTCTGCCGATAAAATTTTTCATTTCCAAATCAAGCAAACTGCTGTAGTAATTTCCCAATTGTTTTGAATATGATTTGTTTTCAGTCGAGATTTGAGAACTTTGATTTTTATATAAAGATTCATAGTAATCAAAGGAAGTTTCCGGTTTAGGATTAAATTTAAAATTATCCGCGGAATGCAGAAAATTTAACTTTAATTTATCACTTTTACCCAAAGGATAAGCAATTTGTCCCTGCACGTCATAGAAAGAAGGGTCGGCGCTTCTTATATTTTCGTATCCGAAATCCGTCATATCAATAACATATTCCATATAAGTTTTGCGTGCTCCGATAATAAAATTCCCTTTATTTAGGAAAGGACCTTCCAAATATCCGTCAACAAATGCCAGACTAAGGGTTCCCGCGCCGCTATAATTTTGATTATTTCCCTCTCTGTAATCGATATTGGCAACCGAACTCATTCGGTCGCCGTAACGGGCGCTGAATCCTCCTGTAATTATATTTACCCTATCAATTAGATCGACATTAAAAACACCTACACTCGCGTTAGGCGCTTCTTTTAAGTGATAAGGTTCATAAACCTGAGTACCGTTAACTTCGATAAGATTCTCATCTTTATTTCCGCCGCGTACATTAAACTCGGCGCTAAACTCATTGTTTACGCTTATTCCCGGAAGCGCTTGAATTGACCTCAATGCATCGGGCATCGCGTTTGAAATCTTAGAAATCTGATCATTTTCAAGCGAACTGCTGCTTACCTGAAATTCATTATTTGAATTTGTATTGGATGAATAAACCGCAATTTCCTGCAGAAGCAATTCTTTATAAATCAACTCGACATATTTTGGATAATCCGACTCGAAATCTTTTATTTTAATAATTTCACTTCTGTAGCCTAAATGGCTTATTATTACATTACCCGAATTACCGTTAATTTCCAATTTAAAATAACCGTGTTCATCGGTAACTGTTCCTTGATTTGCACCGTCAACAGCCACATTAACATATTCAAGCACTCTTTTTGTGTATGAATCCGCGACATATCCGCTGATAATCTTTTTCTGCGAATAAAGCGAATTATTGGCGCAAATTAGAAAAATTATTAAAAAGATATACTTCAAACTATTTCCAAATGAAAGGTCAATAATTCAGATAATCGAAATTAACTTTTGATTTTTAACATAAACTCAATTAATAGGCATCCGCTAGAATTGTGAGAAAGCGCACATAAAAAAAAAATTTATGTAATCATTTCAAAACACTTACTAATTGGACTATAATGCATAAAAGGAAGATATAAGGAATGATAAGTGAATTTGATTTATTTCTTTATATAAGATTCCCCCAATACTTAACGAGAAATAAATATTTTTTTATTGAAAAAAATGCGCTGAAGTTCAAAGATGAATTGCGGTTTTTAGTTGATTGCTTCAAAGGATTACTAACTGCTATTGATAATGACTTAGAGGAAAAAATTTATAATAAGATTAAAAAAGCACAGTTAAAAAACGTTAAATAATTAAATAGATTTTACTTGCCTGTGGTTCGGGGGAACCAGCAAAAAAGTAGATTGAAAATCATGAAGTCTTACACTTCATGGAAAGATATTGCCGTAAATTTTTCAATTCGTTAATGTGACCGAGGTGGCGAAGCTGTGAGAATATCTTGAAATGTAATGTGAAAAAGAACTTGTATTGGACTTCAATTGTTAACCATTTTAATTCGGTTGTAAAAATTTTAGAATACTAAAATGAAGAAATTCGCGATTACCGGCGTCGCCGGTTATATTGCTCCAAGACATTTAAAAGCAATAAAAGAAACGGGAAATGATTTAATAGCCGCTTTAGATCCTCATGATTCGGTAGGGATTTTGGACAGTTATTTTCCGGACGCTAGATTTTTCAAGGAATTTGAAAGATTTGACAGACATTTGGAAATGCTGAAAAGAAAAACAAATGATAACGCCGTTGATTATTTAACTATTTGCTCCCCAAATTATTTACATGACGCGCATATACGATTCGCTTTAAGATCCGGAGCGGACGCGATATGCGAAAAACCTCTTGTTCTTATCCATGGAATATAGACGCTTTGGAAGAACTTGAGCGCGAAACAGATAAAAAAGTTTTTAATATTCTTCAGTTAAGAGAACACGATTCTATTATCGCGTTGAAAAATAAAATTGAAAATGAAATTAAAGATTCAAAACATGAAATTGTTTTAACTTACATTACCACCAGAGGACAATGGTACGATCATTCTTGGAAAGGTGAATCTGAAAAATCCGGCGGAGTAGCTACAAATATCGGAGTACATTTTTTCGATATGCTCGGATGGATATTCGGTAAAGTTCAAAAAAACAGCATTTATCTTAGTGAGCCCAGACGAATATCGGGATTGCTTGAATTGGAAATAGCTAATGTACGGTGGTTTTTATCTTTAGAATATAATGATTTACCGCAAACCATAAAGAAAAAGGTACAAGAACATTTCGTTCTATTGAAATTGACAGTAATGAATTTAATTTCAGCGATGGATTTACCGAACTTCACACCAAAGTTTATAACACAATTCTTGACGGCAAAGGCTACGGATTAGAATCCGCCAGACAGTCAATTGAAATTGTGCATGATATTAGAAATTTAAAAACGACTGATTTGGAATATCCTCATCCCCTATTGCTGCAGAATAAATTAGCGGTCAACTTATAAACAACAATAAATTTTTTATGAAAGAAAGTCCGCAGAATTGCCGTATTGATAATTATGCTATAATTGATGAAAATGTAGAAATAGGCTGCGGAACTAAAATATTTCAATTTGCCAGAATACATTCAAATGTTATTATCGGCGGCAATTGCAGTATCGGTCAATACGTTATAATAGAAAGAAATGTAAAGATTGGAAATAACGTTAAAATTGAAGATGACGCGCGGATTGAAGAAAATGTGAAAATAGCTATGAGCAGTGCCGATGAACAAAATCTCGATGACGAAGAAATTTTGAGCATTAAAGACCCCTACACCGGATTCTCAAAAAGCAAAAATATAAAACCTTAATAAAAGAAGGCGCGGTTATCCGCTCCGATAGCGAAATACAAGCGGGTACAATTATAGGACGTTATTCTTATGTGGAAATGGAATCTGAAGTATGTTCAAATGTTCCCGATCACGCGTTTGTTCATGGAAGTCCGGCTGTAATAAAACATTGGTTAAGCGAGACGGGAAGAAAATTGAAATTCAATGAAAAAGGCATTGCTTACTGTCCTAAAAGCGAAAAAACCTATTTGCTTAAAAATGACGTTGTAACTGAAGTTGTGAAATAAAAATTATAATTATATAAAAAAATGAATTTATTTAATCTGAATACCGGGGAAACTAAAAATTACCAAGTAAACAAATACGCTGTTGTTGATGAAAATGTTACGATTGGTGAAGGAACAAAGATTTGGCATTTTACGCACGTGCAATCCGGAAGCAGAATAGGCAGAAATTGCGTGCTGGGACAAAATGTAAATATAGCGAACAACGTAATAATAGGTAATTATGTAAAAATACAGAATAACGTTTCGGTTTATGAAGGCGTTACTTTAGAAGATTATGTGTTCTGCGGACCCTCTATGGTATTTACAAACATTCTCGACCCAAGAAGCAAATATCCGCAAGTAGGAGCTCAGCATTATATAAAAACATTAGTTAAAGAAGGCGCGTCATTAGGCGCTAACTGTACAATTATATGCGGAAATACAATAGGTAAATATGCATTCGTTGGTGCCGGTTCTGTTGTTACAAAAGACGTACCCGATTACGCCCTTGTTGTTGGCAACCCCGCAAAAATAATTGGATGGATGAGCGAAGCGGGACAAAGACTTAATTTTAATGATAACGGCGTAGCGTTCTGTAAAAAAGCGGATAAGACTTATATACTGAAAGACAATACTGTAAGAGCGGTTTTGGATTGAAATAACAAATAAAAGAGTATAATATGTTTAGTAATTTTTTTACAATAAGGTATTGTTGATTACAGGCATATAGGATCATTTGGGACTGCGGTTTTAAATAGATTTATAAACTCTGATTTAAGAGAAATAAGAATATTTAGCAGGGATGAAAAAAAAACAAGAAGATCTTAGAAAAGCAATTAATAATCCCAAAGTTAAATTTTACATTGGTGATGTTAGAGACCAAAGAAGTGTTGAAAATGCAATTAAAGGAGTAAATTATATTTTCCATGCTGCGGCGCTTAAACAGGTACCTTCCTGTGAATTTTTCCCGGTCGAAGCTGTAAAAACAAATGTTCTTGGTACCGAAAATGTGCTGGAAACGGCTATTTCACACAATGTTGAAAGAGTTGTTATTTTGAGCACTGATAAAGCCGTTTACCCTATTAATGCTATGGGTATTTCAAAAGCAATGATGGAAAAAGTAATGATTGCAAAAGCAAGAAATACGAATGGAAGCGGCACTATTTTATGTGGAACCAGATATGGAAATGTTATGGCATCTAGAGGTTCAGTAATTCCCCTTTTTATTCAACAGATTAAAGAGGAAAAACAAATTACTGTAACAGATCCAAATATGACAAGATTCATGATGACTTTGGACGAAGCAGTTGATCTAGTTGTTTATGCTTTTGAAAATGGAAAACCTGGAGATATGTTTGTACAAAAATCCCCCGGCAACAATAAGAACTATTGCGCAAGCTATAATAGAATTGTATAACTATGACAAGGATATTAAAATAATTGGAACCAGACATGGCGAAAAAACTTTATGAGACTTTGGTTAACCGCGAAGAAATGATAAAAGCTGAAGATTTGGAAAAATATTACAGAATTCCGGCGGATAATAGAGATTTAAATTATGATCTTTATTTCAGAAAGGTAAAACTGATATTACAAAAGTTGAAGAATATCATTCCCACAATACTTTTAGGCTGGATGTTGAGCAAACAAAAGAACTCTTACTTAAATTGGAATTGATTAAAAAAGATCTAATATATGCCTAACTCTTTTATCAAGATGAGCAGCCAAATCTAATTAGCGGTGGACAATTTAAGGATTATAGAGGAATTTTAACTTTCTTTAATGACTTTTCTTTCCATGATATTAAGCGATTTTATATTATAAGACATAATAAGTTTAATACTATTAGAGCTTGGCAAGGACATAAATTCGAAAGCAAGTATTTTTTTGTTTTACGAGGAACATTTAAGGTTAATTTAATAAAAATTGAAAAATAGCCCCGACCCAAATTTGAGCATTAGTAAATTTGAATTATCAAAGAGTGAGAACAATATTCTTTTTGTACCGAAAGGATATGCAAGCGGCTTTACTAACAAACTCAATAATTCAGAACTTCTTGTATTTTCAACTTCAACACTTGAAAATTCTGTAAATGATGATTATAGATTTGAAATCGATTATTTTAAAAATGCAGAGTGGAAATTTTAGTTGAGTGAAGTCAAAATAAAAGTTGGTATAACCGGACAATCAGGATTTATGGGTTCTCACCTGTACAATTATCTTGGGCTGCATGATAATATTGAAAGGATTTCATTTAAAGATGAGTACTTCGACGATGAATCACTCGATAAATTTGTTAAAGGTTGTGATGCAATAGTACATCTTGCAGCAATGAATAGATATGGAAACTGAAGTAATATATAATACAAATATTGAATTAGTTGATAAATTGTTAGCATCGTGTACTAGAACTGTTTCCAAACTTCATGTACTTTTCTCCTCCTCAACACAGGAAGAGAAAGATAATTTATATGGTAAATCTAAAAGGGATGGTAGAAAAATTTTTGAAAAATGGGCAGTTGAAAATAATTCAAGTTTTACAGCCTTAATAATTCCAAACGTTTTTGGTCCATTCGGGAACCCTTTTTATAATTCAGTTATTGCAACATTTTCATATCAACTAACACATAATGAAATTCCAGAGATCCATACAGATAGCGAGTTAAATTTGATATTTATAAATGAGCTTGTGGAAATTTTTTATAATTCCATTATTCATAAATCAAATAATCCAATTCAAAAAATAGAGATTGAAAGCACCAAAACAATTAAAGTATCAACAATACTTGAAACACTACAAAAGTTTAAAAACAGATTATTTTGAAAATAGCATTATACCTGAATTAAAAAAATAAATTTGAATTAGATTTATTTAATTCTTTCAGATGTTATTTCCTGAGAACCGCTTCCTAATAATTTAGTTCAACATTCAGATAGTAGAGGCTCCTTTACTAAATAATTAGAAGTAATATTTCTGGACAATTTTCATTTTCCACAACTAAGTATGGAATTACTCGAGGAAATCATTTTCACACTCGCAAAATTGAAAGATTTGCAGTAATTAAAGGGAAAGCAAAAATTCAATTGAGGAGAATCGGAACAGTTAAAATAATTGAATATTTTTTAGATGGAAATAATCCTTCAATAGTTGATATGCCTATTTGGACAACTCATAATATTACAAATATTGGTGATGATGAACTATTAACTTTATTCTGGATTAATGAACCTTACGATGAATCAGATCCAGATACATATTTTGAAAATGTAAAAATTAACGAATTATGAATATGAATAAAAAATCTTCTTTGAAGGTTGCGACGATACTTGGTACACGACCAGAAATTATAAGACTAAGCTCAACAATTAAATTATTGGAAAAATACCTAACTCATATTATTGTGCATACCGGACAAAATTATGATTATGAATTAAATGAAATATTTTTTGAAGAATTGGGTTTGCGTAAGCCGGATTATTTTCTTGGAGTCAATACAAGTACATTGGGACATATATTAGGTGAAACTTAATTAAAACAGAGAGGAAGTGCTTGAAAAAGAAAAGCCGGATGCGGTTTTAATTTTGGGTGATACAAACAGCAGCATTGCAGGAATTATAGCTAAAAGGATGCACATACCTATTTTCCACATGGAAGCCGGCAATAGAAGTTTTGATGCTAATGTACCTGAAGAAATAAATCGAAAAATTATTGATCATATTGCTGATTTCAATTTAGTTTATACTGAACACGCCAGAAGACATTTGTTAGAGTGAAGGACTCCCTCCATCGTAGAATTTATCTTACCGGTTCACCAATGAATGAAGTTCTAAAGACAACATTGATAAAATAAAAAAATAGAATATACTAAACGACTTAAATTAAAAAAGAAGAAATATATTGTTGTATCATTCCATAGGCAGGAGAACGTAGATAACAGCCAAAATCTTAGAAAAATCATAAACGTATTAAACGCAATCGCGGAAGAATACAAAATCCCAATAATTGTATCCACACATCCGAGAACCAAAAACAGATTGGAGGCGCAAAAAAAATATTGACCCCAGAATTAAGTTTCTTAAACCATTCGGATTTTTTGATTATGTGAACCTTGAAATAAATTCATTATGTTCAATTTCAGATAGCGGTACTATTAGTGAAGAAAGTGCGATACTCTCCTTTCCCGCTATTAGTTTAAGAGAATCTATGGAACGACCCGAAGCGCAAGATGCAGGGTCTATAGTTTTAACAGGATTTGATAGAGACATTGTCTTATCGGCAATTGAAACAACTATTGTAGAATTCAGAGAAAAAAATAAAATTGACATATCCGCCGATTACCAAATTAAAAATACGTCTTTGAGAGTGCTTAAATTAATTGTTGGACTACAAAATTGA
>JADJOX010000003.1:300000-404417 GCA_016713565.1 Ignavibacteriota bacterium | reverse complement strand
TGAACCAAAGAAAATAAATGTTATATATGACGATTTGAATCACCCTACAATTTTGTTTACTAATACTTTAAAGTAGTAAAGGATTGCATTCTAAATTCTTATGATAAAAATATAACGTTTATGAACACAGTAACATTTCCTTATTTACAATTAAAATCCGGGAACCCACGTAGTTCCGGTTTGTCATTAAGGTATATGGTTGACCCAACAAATGGTAATGATGTTTATGATGGGCTAACCTGGAAAACGGCGAAGAAAAACTTTTACAAGGAGCCATTGATGCTATGCCGCATTTTAGATAAATATGATTGTGCTATATTATGTAAAGCCGGAGAATTGGGGGGGCATTTAATTACAAGAAAAGTGTGGAGGTGATGTTGAAATTGTTGAAATGATGCCTGAAGCCTCAAGTTTAGAATTTTATAATAATAATGAAAGTGTAACGTTTACAGCAGATTCATGCACAAGTACCGGTTTTCAACTATACAAGTAACTAATAATGGTTGGTTAAGATTTGGAGCGAGAACAAATGCCGGTTTAGCATGGGGAAAATTTGTATTCAAACCAAATTCATGGGATGGAATTTCAATAGGTAACAGCGCGAATGTTGATTTTATGAGTAAAATTTATAATGTCAATTCATCTGTTAACCATTCAGTTGTGGTTAGTTCTTTGGCTATGTCTATTTCGAAGATTGTTATTTTGGCGGTTACAGTGGAGCATCAAATAGAGCCGCAATAAGATTAAGTCAGCATGCTGATGGATTTTGTCTATGTCAAAACACATAACTTATCATGCGGCTTATCCATCAACTTTAAATAAATATTTTGCTGCGAACAACATTAGATACCCAATTTACGCAATAAGTTCAGCTATAAATAATCGAATGTCGATAGAGCTTGATCTCAATAATTTATCTTTACTGGTTCATACACAGTTCCAGATATTCCAAGTATAATAGCATATTCAAAATTTACCGGAAATTTAGCTAATGTAACTATTAGCGGAAGCTACCGATTAATTACCCGTGATATTGCAAACATATATCTTAAAATTTGCTCTACTTCCGCGCGCCCAATACAAGCGGAGCTTGTAGAGATGCCGCAAGCGGAAATGTAATTAAGGTTGTTCCATAAAAAATGCTTACCAATTCTAAACATGAAAAATCACTCAGACAAGTAAACAAGATCCTTAGTAAAAAAACTAAGGATTTTGAATATTCATTATTGCTGCAGTATAAAAGAGCACTTGAAAAAATCCGAAAAGCTTTGTTTGATATATATGTTAAGTACGGAGAGAATGTTGATTTTGCGGAGATGTCAACATATAATCGTTTGGCAAATTTTGAAAAACAAATAGCGGATGAAATAAAGAAAATTGCAGGAGTATCAATTGAGCTAATAGGTAAAGAAATTAAATATACTTTTAAGGACAGTTATAAAATTACAACCGAAGCCTTAAATGAAGTTCTTACGTTTGAAGTGCAATTCGCAAAATTAAATCCCGATGTAATTGCCGAAGCGGTAAAAGAATCCTTTTGACCGGGTGAAATGGCAGAAAAGGGGAATAGGACATCATGAAGCGGCAATTGACCAAGTTAAAACGGAAATAACGCAAGGATTGATTCAAGGAAAAGGTTACGCAAAAACCGCCGCAAATATTACCGATAAAGTGAACTCTCTCGCAAATAATATGACGCGCATAGTAAGAACGGAATCTCACCGGGTTCAGGTTTTGGGGAATAATACCGCTTTAGATAAATCAATTCAATCCGGGAAAAATTTGGGGATTGAGATGGTGAAAGCAATCCGTTCAATTATTGATGATAGAACACGTGAACAAAGCAGAATTATGGATGGACAAGAAGCTGACGAAAACGGTTTATTTACTTATCCCAATGGAGTAAAAGGATTGCCGGGTAATACAGGTGTTGCTGAATATGATATAAATGATCGGGAAGTTGTGATAATAAAAAGCGTTTAGTTTCTTAATAACATTCGGTTGGAAAGTTATGGTTCTATTTTTCTTTTTCAGATAATATCCTTTTTGCTTCCCTTAAATCTATTTTGGCATGATGACCATGTTTCTGGAGTAAATGCAAAAGATTTGAACCATTAAGTAAAGTTAAAGGTTTACCCTTGGCAAACCCATATGCATCTGGACCATAATCTGCAGTTGAAACTAAAATTCTTTGTAGCTCCCTCATTTACAACCGTGCCATACAAATCACGCACAGCAGAAACACCTCACAGTATTAGTATATCTTTTGCTTGAATTACAATTTTCCACCTCGGATAGGATCCGGATCGAAGGCAATAGCATCAACTCCACCATCTCTACTAGCTTGTGTTACTTTTAACCTCACCACCACTAGATTGAAATTCTTTTTCAAATAATTCTCTGATTAAATGCTCAAAATCTTCCCAATCCATTGCTGCAAGATTAGTTGTAGAGTCAATATTATCAACAACATCATAGCCTTCAACAAATCTTTTATCTGTCTTGCTAATTTGGAGAATAGGTTGAACAGCTGTTAAAGTACTTAATTTACTACTTGCAACGCCCTTTAAATTTTTAAAGCATGTTTTTGGTTCAACGTTTACCAAATCAATTTTGATAAACTCTTCTTTTTTTACTTGAATACTAAGAATACAATTGTTTTCCAATTTTCCCGTGGCTTTATTTATTGCTTGACCCAACCATTAAAAGAAATTGCATCAATTGCTTCAGCTTTATCTGCTTCAAATAGTTCATGAATTGATCTAAGTGCAATTTTGTATATTGCTTCATCGAAAATTTTATTTAATTGCACTTCAGAAATATTTATTTCAATAAGTTCATTTTTGAAGCATTAAATTTAACTTTTAATTTTTGGAAATACATCAATTGAGGAAGCTCATATTCAACAATAAGTATTTTATTATTATGATTATACTCTAATTCAAAATTCTTTGGGAAAGATTCTGGATATTCTGAATTATTTAAGACCATATCACAATATTCTGTGATTGAGTCTGAATTCTTTTCTAAATATTTTGCTTTCATATTATCAATTTTAGAATTGAACTTTTCTTGGTTTTTATAAAATTGTTCTTTTCTTTTTCCCATTCAATCATTTCATTTTATTTATACTTTAGTTTTTTCAACTTGATCTTCATATACTTTAACTGCATTTTTTATATTCTAACTCGGAAATCTGATTTTCTTTATCTATACTATTCCAATCTTTTTTCCCAGTTATTAAGTGATTGATTAAATAAATTTTTAGAATTATCCTCTTTTGCTTTTTTACGTGAAGAAATCATTTTATCAAAAAGAGTTATTTTGGGAATGTATTCTTTATCTGTACTTTGAGGTTTTCTTGGATATTCTTTTAATTCTTTTTTGTGTGGTTTTTTTATTTTAGAAATTAATAAATCCAAACTATTATTTGGATTTATTTCAGAAAATTTTTTTTTTGATTTTAATTTATTCCAATCGATTGTATCGTCAACATCAAGAGTGTGTCTTAATAAATTATCTATTATCTTTAATTCTTTTTGTGCTTGTTCAGTTTTTAAATTTGCGTCTTCTTGGTTTGATTGCCTTTCTTTATTTATCAACCGTTTATTCTCTAATTTTTCCCATTTTCAACCCATTTTTCAATTTGAAGATTAGCTTTATTTTGCATCATATCTAGTTCTGGAGCTGATAGAATTTTATGTTCATTTAAACCTTTATGAAACATTTCAAGAGTATATTTTAAAATTTGTATAATTAGCATTATGATGTGCTTCTGTTTTTCCAATTTTTATTAATTTATCATTCATAAAATCCTCACTTTTAATTTCTTGAAAGTATTTCAAACTAAATAATGGTTTTATTAATTTACTTTAGGTTTATTAAACAAACATTTGTTAATTCTCCTTTTGCATAAATGGAGACTTACTTTTCTGAATTGAATTTCACTTTAACAAAAAACTAAAATCTACTTTCAAACTTTATATTTACAAATCCCCAAGAATTGAACTTAGTGGGCAGTAGATTTGCTAGGTTATGTGCGTTTATTTATTGCCAAACATTTACTGTTTTCGCATCATAAATATTAACTTTACATTGGAATTTATTTCTAATTGATTCAATGTGTCTAAAATCATCTTCTGTATAAACTCCAATATAAATACTATGTAATTTTCTTTCATTCTTGCAATGTTTTGCAGCATTATTAATCGCTTTAATTATATGCTCATCATAAGGGCCAAAATTAAAACCAAAAGTAATTAAAGATCCTTGTATTTTAGAAAGTTTTTCATAACAATAAGACAAATATTTATTATGCATTATATGTGTCAATTTATCGTTACCATTACCAGCAGTTACAAATATGGGATATTCTTGCTGATCTAATCTCGATTTAATTTTTTTCTAAAAGATAATGTCCATCATATTCTTCTTTAATAATATCAATACCACAATCAAATAGTAATAGTGCACCATGCAAATAATGAATTGTCTGTTCTTCTTTACATTTTTCCCCATCGTAATTCTGAAAATTCCATTTCTTCTTCTTGAACATATTCATCTTTAATTTCAGCATCTCTTCCAAATCCATCAATTGCGTTTTTTAGATTATTGCGCATTAAAACCCAATAAAGTAATAAATCGTAATTTGTTGTGAAGATATTACCTTTATCATTTAAGTATTCTGATAAAAAATTAGCACAAGAAGAACTCTCATTTTCCTCTACAATAAAAACATGCTCTGGATGTAATTCTTTTATAGAATTAATAAGACTATTTTTTAATTCACTATTGGCTGCCTTAATTTTTTCAACTAATAATTTGTCCGAACTAAATGCAGCCGCAATTTCACAAAAATTTTCTAATTGTTACATAACAAATTCGAAATTTTTATTATTAATTATGGCAAATAATTTTTTAGAACATCATTTTTAGAATTTGCTATAAAAGTGTTTTAAACATTATAAGAAAAAATTTTGTTGCTATATGATATGCTAAAACCATTACCAAGCAATAAATGCTTAATACGTTTTTTTTCCTGACAAATATTTAAGGATTTCATTATAAGATTGCATTACCAAGCTCACTTTTTATGAATTGTATAAATGGCGACACAAAATAATTGCTACCTAAAAATAGTTTATTTAATTAATTAATACTTTTAAAAGTTTAAATAATTTTTCTTTATGTTCTTTCGAAGTTATAAACGGTAAACGTTTTTCATTTCTTGCTCTACATATAGCGATGCGGTGATTCCTCCAGTAATATTCAATTGATTAATTTTAGTGTCATATTCAATCAATGCTGAGTCATTTTATTACCTTCAACCCAAAATAATATTGCTTTTGCAAGTTTGGTGGGTGTCCTAATTTCAGGTTTTCTTTAATACTTCTTCTACTTTGTTGCGTTAAATTTGCATCAATTTCTGATAAATCAGCTTCTACAAGTATTACTCCGTTGGGAAATTGAACATTGAAAATTCTTTGCTCCGGTCATCCATTGAAAAATGATAATTTTCAAAACTGTAATCCCATTTGATAGTAAAATTCAGCCATTTCGGAAATAGGCAATTTAAAATATTTACTAGACTCCTCATAAATTCGATCTTGTTTTGCAAGTAGATCGCGATCAACTCCATACATTTCAGCACGTATACTTAATTTTTCAGAAGCTGTTAAACTTTCCCAATATTTATCAATTTCTTCAAGATTCATAATTTACATAACTGCACCTGTAACTACCCATAACCCTTATTGATTTATTAAATTACAGTTGATTTGTTAGTTATGGTTTTATTGCTTAAAAATAAATCATATTCTATCAATTCATTATTTTTTATAATACCTTTAATACTCTGATTCCATTTAATATTCTATCATTTTTGTATTCTTAAACTATCAAAAGATTTTATTATAATATTTTCTTCATTCAATTCAATTGCAATCTTTCTTTTTCATCTGGAATAAATAGAATAGTTTTTCTTCATCTATTCTTGGTGTTATATCAACTAAAACATTTCTTCTACTGTTCCACACTGAGTGAAACATTGCTTCAATAAAATTCTCATGTTGATTTTGCCAAATAATCCAACCAAAGACGATCTCGCCACCATCAATACTCTTTTTTATTAGATTATTAATGTGACAATTATTTATTTCTGCTTTAAATTTTTCGAGTATATTTAGAAAAACAGCATTATTTTTGTTTAAACCCAATAATTCAATTAGACTTAAAATTTTGTATCAATTTTTAGGAGGAGTGGATCTCATAATAAAAACTATAATGGCACTGCAAATTACGCGCCACCTAAAAAACAACAATACCGATTTTATTAAATAAATTTTAAAATTAGAAAAAATTTTCATACCAAGACTACATTATAAAATTGCTGAAACGGAAAACTAAATACTAAATTTTGTAAATGCCTAATGCGAATACGCTGTCGGGTTGAAGCCAGATTATAAAGCAATGCCATAAATTATTTTTAATCTTTGCATTAAACCGTGTTTAACTTTTTGGAAGGAAGAACAAAAGATATTCTGCAAGTGCAATAACGAATTCTAATGTTCTTTGCGCATCCGCATCATTTGGTAATGAAACACTTTCATCAGCATGTCTTTGATCATTAGCATCCAATCTTACATCGTGCCCATCTAGCCATTTTCTGATGTAATTAAATGATCCTCGGAAGCCTTATTAATACGTGAATAAAGAGATCCTTCTTTATAATTTTTAACTTTAACATTGAATCTACACTACTAGCACAAAGCATAATACAAACTGGCTGAAAGTGCTGACTATCAATGCTTGAGCCAAATAATCTTTTGCAGGTGATGGAATTGCTTCATTTACTTTTTTTGATTTGGGATAATATTCATAAACTTGACCAAGACTATTTACATTTGAAGCTGCTATTACAACACCACCACATTTTTGACACGCATAAGCTTTCCACCATCTTCTATTTGAATTATTAAGACTAACTGTTTCATTCCCATATCTTTGATAAATTTGGAGAAGCTACACTACAATAGGGACATCTATCTAATTCTAAATTATATTGAAGTTTTAGCATAAAATTTCTCCAATTTGCTTTATAACGACGTTGTCGATAACCCGCTGCCAAGAACAGCAATGCAGATTAAAATGACAAAGCCAAATATTTGGCAAACTGCACTTATCTTTCTTTGCAAGTGCAGTTTGCAACAATGTTAATTAATACAACTACTTAGAACAAAAAACTTAAAACGGAATAACCAAGCCAAAAATTTAAAAACTGCCGAGTGCGAAAAGGTGGTCGGGTTGATTGGCTGGTTAGGTGTTTTTCTTATTTTTATCTAAAATATCTTTTAATACTTGTTCTGAATTTGAATAAATCTGCTCAGTGAGATTCTTCCCATATATACGAATTATATTCATCTACCTTATTAATATCTATATCAACTTGGTTTATTCCATTGTATTCTTGATTTCTGCAATTAGCAATGCTATAGTTGGTGATACTGGATAATATAGTTCTAAGTCATCAACTGGATCTGAAATATTTTTGCAACAGCAAGGTATTTATAACTGGTTGATCACCAGTGATGAAAGGTAAAGTAGTTTTATTATTTAATAAAATTAATCGGTATTCTTCTCGCCTATTCAAATGAAAACCAGCATTTGTAGCATATATATGCCTTAAGACATTCCACATTTTCTCAACATTAAATTTTGTTTGATAACTAGTTGATTTAATTACATTCTGCTTTATTTTTTTGTTCGCATATATTGGGTATTTAAATAATATAAAAATTCCGGGTCTTCCATCTTCTTGATTCATAAAACGATAAATCTTTCTGTAAAATTTGGTCAATATATTTAGTAGAAATTCCTTCAATGTTAGAATGATAATCTTCTTCTAGGTTATTAATTTTCTCATCAACTTCTTTATTAATCACTTCATTGTTCAAACACTTTTTCTCAAGTTCGTTACGAAGCTGATATATTTCTGTAAAACCTTTCAGAAAATTTATATGTATTCGTTTAAGAATATCAGGTGAATTTTTATTGCTACATTTTCAATGAAATTTACTTCATTCTGTGTTAATTCTTGCAATCTATAAAAGTCTCTTTTCATTAGCTATCCCCATTAGATTTGAAGAAAATATTTTATCTTTTCGCAAACAATATAAGCTATCGTTGACTGTCCAAGCTTTCAAATAATAACGCCATACATAATGCTGTTTTCTTTTTTTTCAAATTAATCTCCTTTATTGAAACACCGAACTATTATTTAAGCTAAAGTCGAACATTTATTACAGAATTAAAGCTTAGGTTGGTTTACAGCTTCGCCAGTTAAGTTACATTAATTATAATTCTTTATATAACTAAACAATTTTTTATTTAAATATATAAGAATTTTATCTTATTGTAAATAAGTATAAATACTTACAGTAAGTATAAGTACGTACAAACGTATTTTGCTATCCTCACAAAAGTAGGATGACAAGCCTTTCTTAAAAACTTACTTTTTGGTCAAATAAAATTACCGCTCATTTCAAAGTTGGAGCAATAACTAACATAAGCTATCAGGACAAAGGTAAATGTCCCGTAAACAACCTAAGATAGAAACAAAAAACGGAGTATTTAAATGAAATTTACAGATGAACTAAAGAAAAAAATAGGTGACGAAAATTTTAAGCTGTTGGAAAATGAGCTAAAGGGGAAAGAGGTTTATCTTCTTGATCCTAAAGATTATTTACCGGCGGATAAAATATCCGAGTTAAGGAACGATCAGAAAAAGTTAAAAGCTGATAATGAAAAATTGACATCTGATCTTACAGCTTCAAAAACCGAAGTTGAAACTTTGAAGAAGGAAAAGGAAAACGGAACTCAAACAACCGATCAGCAAATTTCTTCTTTGAAAAAGAATTGGAAGATTTCAAAAAATCCAATTTGGAAAAGGATGAAGCGTTAAAGGTTGAAAGGAAACTCGGTGTTCTTAAATCACAGATTCTTGGTTCAAAAGGGAACGAAAAATACATTGATGTTCTTGTAAGTAAATTTCAAAAAGAAGGGAAGTATGACCACCTTGAAATTGAAAACGGAAAGATTAAAAATTTTGAGGAGCTTCATAAACCTATCTTTGAAGGATTTCCGGAAATGTACGGCGAGTTCAAAATTGAAGGGGCACAGCCGGGCGGAGGTAATGACAAGAATTTTAATTTGGGCGAAACCGAATCAATGAAAAAGTTCAAGGTACTAAATTCAAAAGAAAATTTATCTCCAATTGAGCTTCAGGAAATGAATGAACTCGCGATAAAAATTAAACAAGAAAAAGAATCTAAAGCCAAAACTTAGGAGAAATTATGTTTGTATTTGGTGTTCACACAATGTTTGACGATGCCGTAAGTATCGCGGATCCTACAATTCTTGCGGCAGCAAAGGCAATTAATTTGCCAAGAAATAAAGGGGCTTTTTTCCAAGCAATGGGAGCTCCTCCGGTAGCGATAAATACAGTTGATTTTGAAGTTTACTCAAGAAGCAAATCGGCAAGAGCCGGAACTGTTGGAACGGGAGGCTGGGACAATTCAGCAACCTCCGATTTACCGGTTGACGCTAATGTTGTTAAAGGTTTGACAATCGGTCACGTTATTGAAGTTGAAGCAGAGCAGGTAATTGTTTCGGCGGTTAACAGATCCGCAAATACAATTAATGTTTATGCCAGAGGCGCAGGCGAAACAACCGCGGCAGCACATTCAGCCGCAGTCGCATTTAAGGTTGTTGGTTTCGCGGGAAAAGATTCCACATTGAAAAATGTTGAGTCCGTAAGTGAAGAAACTTCGGCTTATAAAAATTACATTCAAACTATTTTTGAAACTATTGACTGGGAATTCCGTGGGGCGCAGTTAAAAAAGACAAGGTTTGCAGGACGCAAATATCATCTCTCTTTTAACTCAAGAAGCCTCATACCGTGTTGCCGAAATGTTGGCATCGATGGCGGTAAAAGGTAAAAAGCAGCTTGGCTCTAAAACAGGATCGCCTTATATGTCCGCCGGATTGATAGCTCAATTATTGGACAATAACGGCGGCGCACGTCCAACGCTTCAGTACAACGCAAACGGCGCATTAACAGAAACAAAATTGCGAGCCACCTTAGCAGATTTAGTTAAATACGGAAATCCAGATACAATTTGGTGTTCAAACACAATAAAGAGTGTAATCAACGGATTTAACGGTTCATTGACTACTACAATTGAGAGAACCGAACACACCACGGGACAATACATCAATCAATATGATTATGAAGGATTGATTTTAAACGTAAAAGTTGACGCGGATTTACCGGATAATGTACTTCCAATTTTAACTATGTCGAAATGTCAGAAAGGCTGGTCAGCGGGAGATTTCTTAACAAAGAAAGTTGAACCGGCTCAATCAAGCCGTGAATTCAGGGAATCGCTTCAAGGTTCCGTCGGATTCATTATTGAAGATGTTGGGTATGACCATTCAATTATGACGGGAATTACTCCATAATTAGCGAGTGCCTTAATTGGCACTCTTTTTAATTTAAACATAATTAAGGTAAGAAATGCTTAACATAATTTTAGTTTTTACATTATCCGGATGGTGCGAGAAATTACAGAAATCATATTTTGCGGGAAGATACCAGCCAAAAGATAAAAAGAATTTGAAGCGCTTAAAGAATTTGCTTCCGAAATAATTGAGCTGAAGCCGATTGAGGAAAAGAAATCAGAAAAAATTGGTGAAATTAAAACGGAAACAGTAAAAGCGGAACCAAACTCTGAATTAAAATCAACCGAAGAAAGTTCTCAAACTGCCGAATCAAATAAAGAATATACCGAAGAGCAAATAACGGATCTACGAGCGAAAGCAAAAGAAGCAAAATTCATAATTGGCATTCAAAGAATCCAAATACTTTAGCAAAAGAATTAGGGATTGATGAATAGCTATGCCGATTCTTACGCCATCTGAAGTAAAAGGAATTTTGGGGATCGCGGATAATGATTTATCGAAGGATAACATCATTGAAAAGCAATTGCCTTTGGTTGAAAGTTTTTTCTTTCGCGAAACTAATAATTATTGTGAGGTCGCAACCGAAAAAATTTTTCTCGAATCTGACACCATTTCTTTTGAAGGCGGAAATCCGTCACGAATAATTGACTCCTCAAATCAATTTGTTAATTCCGGTTTTAAAGACGGATTGGCGATAAGAATAAAAGGAAGTTATTACAATGACGGCGCAATTCCAATAAAGTCAGTTACGCCGGGTGAATTAATTCCAAAGGATGAAGTTGTTTTGGTTGATGAAGATTTTGGGTTAGATATTCGGATAACAATTATCAGACTACCAAAAGAAGCAAAACTTTTCATAGCAAAGTTAGTTGAGTTTTATTTTCCTAATCGAGCAAATACAAATGGAATTGAATCGGAACGGTTTGATGAATATTCGGTTAAGTACATAATCAAAGAAGATATTCCGGATTCAATAATGAAATTAATTGAAAATTTAAGGAATCTTTCATGGGCTTAGAAGAAACCGGATTTCTTAAAATTAAATACCGGATACTTGAGCGATCAATTGTTGATGACGGAATTGGGAGCAAAGTAAGTAACTGGCTGCCAATTTCAAATTCAAATTACGTTGGGCATCACAGAGGAATTAAATCAACAGAAAGAACTGTTGACGACCGGGAATCTTTTTCATCATCGCATAAGCATTGGTATCCGGCAAATGTTAATCTTAATGAAAATAACAGAATTGAAGTTCTATCAGGTAAAGATTCCGGAAAATATTTGACGTTGTTCCAATTAAGTCGGTTATGGATCATCACAAAGTAGCGGAGTTGAGTTTAGTAAAATGACACCCGAAGAATTTGTTAAAAAATATTTATTTGACGCGGTACAAAGTCAGGCAGCAACCGGAGTTCCGTTTATGGTTACTTTAGCTCAGGCTGCACTTGAAAGTGCTTGGGGAGAAAAAGCTCCGGGAAATAATTTTTTTGGAATAAAAGCCGGAACGTTATGGAAAGGTGAAACGCAATTTTTATGGACTCATGAATATAAGAACGGCAAACGTGAAAAGGTTTTGGATTCATTTAGGAAATATATCAGTCCCTCTCAAAGTTTTGCCGACCATGGTTTACTGTTAAAGAAACGCTGGCCGAAGGCATTCAATTTTTGTGATCCAACCGAGTTTATTAAAAGTGTACAAAATGATCATGATTATCAATACGCCACCGATCCGGATTATGTTATGAAGATTCAAACGTTAGTTAATCTATTAAGTAAAATTATAATAAAATTGGAGTTCTAAATGACACCAAAATTAATTTTTTCTCTAATCGCTCTCATTTTAGCATTTACATTTACTTTTTTTGCTCCGGGCTTACAATATGTAGATCAAATAGTTGTTGTTGTGGGAACTGTAGCGGGATTTTTGGGCGTAACAAATTGGAGAGCAACTTACCAAAACGCGGTTGATTTATTTAAATCAAAAACAATATGGGGAGCGGTAATTGTAGTTATTCCAATGCTGTTACTTGTAATTGTGCCGATATTTTTTCAATTGCCGCATGAAGTAAATGAAGTGTTAATGTGGGTTGTAACGGGCGGCGGCGGACTTACTCTTTATGGAATTTTTGACGCGACAAAAAAATGAACATCGATTTAGACAGAACAAAAATTAATAAAAATGATATTGACGGCGACGGAAAGCCGGACGGAAAACCTTTGGATGAACTTTTTGACGGAGTTGGTTATGAAAAAGAGACGATTCAAAACAAAATTTCCAACAAAGAATTAAAGTTTAAAAACAAAGAATTTCCCCAAAGTATAAATCTTCATTTGGGAAATGGTTTAAGATTGGTTGAAAGATTCATCAATAAATATTTTGGTTATTTGGTCGGGAACAATGAAAATCCGGTGCCGGACCTTAATTGGTTAAGCTCCTCAAGATTGAACATAGTTTATTTAATAATAATTGTTGTATTAATAATTTTCTTGTGGATTAAATAAATGACTTTGGAAGAGAAAAAAGAAAACGCGGAATGGATTAGATGGGTAATCCTTTTGGTTATCAACGTAATGATCATTGTATCATCTGTTATACTTGCATACGGATCATTAGATAAGCGTGTTACGGTACTTGAAACACGACAGGAAAAAAATATAGACGGTGAGGAACTGCAGAAGCAATTAAAAGCTTGGAAAAATGAAATCATTGAACAAATGAAAGAAGAAATTTCAAGACTTCAGAAATAAAAAAATAAATGAGTGAATATCTCGACATATCGAAATCGGAAAAATACACAAATAGTCTAATATTAGACTTTTTGAATTTTACAGGCGGAATAATTGTTTCGGAAATGGTCCAGAATGTTGTTGAGACTTTTGAAAATCAAACCGGAAATTTGGCAAACTCAATTTTCTTTGTTGTTGATGTAAATGAATTTAAAGTTATTGTTTACGCAAATACCGAATACGCGAGAATTCAAGAATTAGGCGGAGATATACTTCCAGTTAACGCAAAAGCACTCGCGATTCCGGTTCACCCGGAAGCAAAAAAAACGGCAATTCCAGACGGCAAAACAATAAGAGATATTTTCCCGGATTTAGTTTTAATTCCCAGAAAAAATGCTCCGGCATTATTGGTAAGAAAAAAGGGAAGAGGATTTAATCACGAGCGGTTTGATATAATGTATGTATTAGTTCAAAAAGCAACAATTCCTCCTCATCCTTACGCGGAACCGGCTTTACATACAGGATTACAAAAATCTTTGGATGCGTATAAAAATGCTGCTTAACGAAATAAAACAATCGGTATATAATTTTTTGATGGTGGATGAAAATCCATTTAAGAATGTTCTTTTAGGCGGATTGCATTATGTGCATAATGATCTTGATCCGGATGATGTTATTTATCCTTATGGAATATACAATTTCGCCGGAGGGAATTATGACGGCGACAGCTGTACTGATTTGGAATTTCCAATATTAAGAATAACGATGTATGATAATAATGACAGCAGTTACAGAATTTCCGATTGCGGCGAAAAGTTAGACACACGATTGAATAACTGCCAAATGAATTTAGTTTTTAACAGTTATTACTCATTATCGGTTAGGAGAGTTTCTCCGCCGATTGAAACAAAAACTGTGCTGAACAATTGGCAGCATTCAAGAAGCTACAAATTAAAATTACAGAGAAAAAATTAGGTGAGATTATGGGACTAATTGAAGTTACACTGAAGCAACCATATACGCAATATGGCGTTGAGTACAATGCAGGCGATAAAATAAAAATTAGAGAATCCAAAATTCCAAGTTTTGTAGAAAACGGATTGATTGACGCTCCCAACAAAATAAACGAGAAAAAGGGTTCATCAAAAACTAAGAATTGAATAGAAATTTTGAGGTAGAATAAATGGAAAAATTATCAGGATTATTATCAAGCTTTTCATTCAAAGGCACAGAAGTATGCGGCGCAAAAAATACAAGGTTCAGCGAAAGCTGGTCGGTTAAAGATGTTACAGATTTTTGCACTTCCGGAGACGGAAAAGAAACAATTAACGGTAGAGCCGAACGCACAATTGAAGTTACAGGGAATTTGAAATATAACAACGCTGTTATTGAAGGAAATTCGGGATTAATGAATCTTGCTTTTGATTCCGCGAATGTAATTCCCACCGATATGACTTTTGAAGAAACAGCAACCGAATTGAACTCTACAGACGGCGGGACAACGGGGAAAGGAACGGAAACGGTTGCCGGATTTAAGGAAAGAAAAAGTTCAATAACTTATTATATGAAAGATACTGAGGATGAACCCGTAAGAGCATCGACAAAAGCGGCAACACTAACATTCGCGACAAGTGTTAATGTCGCGGGAAATTTGAGATTTGATAATCTTGATATTGAAGATCCCAATGACGGTATGATTAAAGTTTCCTTAAACGGAACTTGGCAAGGCGCGCCAACACAAACAAATATGGGTTTACCGGCGGGCGATACCGGAGCAATCGCAATGACTTACAAACCCGGCGGAACAACGGCAAAAGCCATTACCGGAACAGGAATTTTATTATCAAAATCCGTCACTTTGAATTTTGACGGTGAAATGACTTTCACTTACAGATTTAAATTTAACGGCGCAATATTAACTCCAAAATATACTTCTTAAAAAATGAAATTTAACGGCGAATACATTGAGTTATTTGGAGAAAAATTACTTTTACACGAACGAACTTTCAAAGATGCACAAGACTTAGTTGAATGGATAAGCGAAAATAAAAATAAGCAAAGTGCATCTTTTGAAATTACCGTAAAACTTAATTTTCTTATAGACGCGTTGAAGTTCAATGTTATTAAACATCCTTACGCAAGCAAACATTTATTCGCTAAAAAATATTTGTACAGACCTTTCCGAAAAAGAAAATTGAAAAATATTAACTCCGGAATTTTTGAAAATAATTTATCCACAAGAATGGCGGATGAATTAATTCATAAAATAAGATTTGATTTAGAAAAACAAAAAAATACAACAAAAGAGGGAAGCGTTTTAAGCAGAACTCTTATGCTCCAAATGGTTTCTCAATATTCAGGAAATAACTTGGGAGGGAAGCGGAAAATTTAAGTATTTCAGATTTTGAAGCAAGATTGGAGCAGGCGTTTAACATATATAATTCTGAACGAGGCGGCGAGCTGAGAGTAAAATCAAGTGATCAGCTTGAAAGGGAATCTAAAAAGGAAATTGACTATGTAAAGCGGGTAATGAAAGAAAGAGAGGCAAAATTAAATAACGAGGCGACTAATGAATAATGAATTAGTTGCAGGAGCGCTCGCGGTTGTTGTACGCGCAAAACGCGATACTTTGAATGAAGATTTAAGAAAAGCCGAAGAAGATGTAAAAAAGGAAAGGAAAGGATTGAACGAAATTACGCGAACATAAAAGCGACTATGGATGACAGACTTTTAAAATTAAAATTGAATGATGTTGAAAAACTTCATACGAAATTAAAGCAAAGGTTAGAAGAAAAAATAAAATTAAATTATGATGTTTCATTAACCAAAAATACAATTTCAGATTTTGAATTAATGAGAAATGTACTTATCGGAATTGATCTTGGAGCAACAAATGAGCAGTTAAAAATATTCGCTGAATTCGCGCGGTTTGATTCGGTAAGAAAAGGCAACAGCACATTACAAACTTTCAATAACATTTTAAGCGGAGTTTTAAGAGGATCTACAGAGTTACTGGATAATTTTGGAATAAGCATTACTGAACTAAACGGTGAAATTGAAATACTCGCCGCCGAAAAATTGAATAAGACCGGAACCGAGCTTACCGCGGTTGAAAGAAGGATATTAAGCGTTGATGCCGCAACTAATATAATGAACCGAAGATTAAGTGAAACCGGAGATATTGCGTTAAAGAGTTCCGAAAAAATTGACCGGATGGCGGCCAGAGCGGAAAATTTAAAAGTGAAGTTAGGCAACGCATTAATTGAATTAAACGATAAAGCGACTGATGTAGCTGAAACTTGGTTGAACAGTATCGGCGGTTTATATAAGGTTCTGATTGATTTGGTTATTGACATTGATGAAGCAAAGATTGAGGAGGAAGTTAAAAAAGCAAAACAAACAACTCAAAAAACAATCGGTAAAAAGTGGCAGATTTTAGCCGATGGATCAAAAATTCAAGTACTTCCCGGCGGTGAGGAATTATTTAACGCGATCAACAGTTCGTTTGGTCAAATTGAAGAAAGAATAAAACAACTTAAGGAAAAAAGACTAACATTAAAACCAAGCGATATAATTGATGTAAGAAATATTGATACTGAAATTTCTCAGCTTGAGAAGTTTATCAATCCGGAAAAAAAATAAAATTGTAAAAAAGAAAAAGTGCAAGTTGATTTTAATGAGTTTGACGCTATTAAAGAAGATCAGGCTTGGTTAGATGAACAAATTGAACTTGAAAATGAGTTAGCGAAAATTAAGCAGGAGAATTTACAAGTTTATATTGAAGCACGAAATGAATTATCTGGAAGATGAAAAGAAAGAGTTAGAAGAAAGGTTAAAACGGGAAGAGGAAATTCATAATTTACAGATGAATTCTATAAGTGAATTCGGAAACGCACTTGAAGGATTGGGAGCTCACGGTAAAACATTCGTTTCTTATTTTAACGCGGCGCTTCAATCAGCATTAAGAATCGCGGACGCAATCAACTCATTAGAAACTGATCAGCTTTCGGGAATACTCGGAATCGCGACGGGCGGTTTCGGATTCCTCGCAAAATTTATTCCCGGTTTGGCCAAAGGCGGAACAGTAACAAACTTTGGCGGCGGTAATGTTTCTTTTCAACCTCATCAAAAATTCGCAACGGGCGTTTCAAATTTTACGGTCCCACCGGGATTTAACCGCGATGATTACTTAATCGGCGTTCAGTCAGGAGAAAAGGTTACAGTTACTCCGGCGAGCGGGAATAATAATCAAAATACGGACAGAATATTAACGGATGTTTATAACAGAATTGGAGCATTAACCGAAGTAATGCGAAGTCAAGTAAGATCTTCGGGTTCAAATACAATTGTGCTGAAAATTGGAGATAAAACTATCGGTACAATTGTTCAAGAAGCCAATAACAGATTTAACCGACAGAACACAATTCAAACAACGGATTTTTAATGTTATCGGCGCGATTAAAATATAAAAATGATTCTACTTGGTATAATGTTGATAATTTCATTATCAATAATTTGAATATTCCTTTTGTTCAAAGGGATCTTTCCTACAACTTAGATTCCGCGGGGCTTGATGTAGAATTTACTATCAATTATAATTTTGAGAATAAAACAGTAAATGATATTGAGAAAATAAAATTTACAGAAGGCTCAAATTATTTTCACGGCACTCCGGTTTCGATAAGCGAGAATAAAGATAACGACAGAATATCCGTAACATTTTTTAAGGAAATACATTTATTAAAAAGTAAAAAAATAAATAGAACTAATCTTTCATCAAGATTGGCAAACACAGCAAACAAAAGACTTTATAATAATCAAGACGCGAACGGCAATAATTCAACTTCGTTAATGTGGTTAATTAAAAATATGTTTGAGCATGCCGGCTTAGTTGATCCGACAATTACTCTCGGTCCTAAAATCGCGGTTACTCAAAATCCTCATTTACGAATATTTTATTTAGTGAATTAAAAGTTGATATGGATATTACTTACTGTATCAATCAGCAAGTGGCGGTTAAATCCGACAGTTCAATTTCGGAATTGTTTAATCCACAAGCCGAGATTACTTATTTTGATTTTGTGGACAAATTTTGTCAGCTTTTTGGCGTGAAGCTCAGCAATAATAATAACGGTTATTATTTAGATATTGCGAGCGAATATCATTTCGCAATTAGTGATGATTATAAATTCAGTTGTAAAAATTCATATTATGAAAAAGACGGAAATGTTCAGAAATTCGGATTTGCTTTTTTTAACGACAGATATAATTACACGATAAACACCGAATCAAATTTAAATAGCGGATGGTACAGCAATACAAAAAATGAAATTACATCAAATTGGTATGACAATTTAATTTTCGGTTATGAAAACAGAAGTCTAACGGATCTGTTAATGAAGGAAGTATTTATGAGTTAAATTCATTTATAGATTATATCACCGCCAATGATCCCACTTACTATGAAACAAAAATCGGAAATAAAATAAGAAATCGTTCCGAAAAAAATTATACAAAAGAATTTATTACAACTAGAAATCCTTCCTTATTCGTTATTGAAAATATTTTAAAAGGTGTTTGCAATTATTCCAAAAATACAATGGAGCTTCAGATTGAACAGATTACTATTCATAATTAAGGGAATGTAAAATGCAGTGGGGAACCGGAGCTCCTAAGTTTGAAGATCAGCAGGGAAATGTTATTCTTTTGGATAAATCCAAAGTTTTACAGAATGAACCAATTTATCATTATTTAGAACAGCCAAGTGTAATAAACGGATTTATAAATCATATTCATAAAGGCTATTGGTGGCTTTATGTTGTAAGAATTCACGTTTTCAAATATGATGATTCAATCAAAAAAACTAATGAGCTTTTACCATATTTAGGAAAAGACGTTTACTTATACCGACATCGTGAAGCGGATCCTTTTAAGAATTCCGCAGGAGAAAAATTATTGTTTAGAATTCAAGAGGTAACACCGGATCATTTGGACACACCGGATTTTAGGGACATTATCGATATAAAGTTTAAGTCAACAAATTATGTGGATGTTTCAAAATCCATTCTTCCGGAGAATGTGGCAATCGATTCAGATGGAATTATTCAAGTAGATTCAGACGGAAAATATCAATTAGGGTAAATAAAATGAAAAATATAGTATTAATAATTTTGCTTCTTTTTACAACAAATCTTATCGCACAAAGAGAGTACGGAGATCCGGCAAAGTATCCGTATTCAACAAATATACCGGACAATTCAACCGTTCAATTTAGAATTAACGGTACAACAATGATAGTAACTTGGCTAACTGTTAAGAATATTGTTGGGGCGAATTCCACTTATTAAATTCGCAAAACACTTGGACTCAGTTGAACTCGTTTAATCAAGCTGTTCAACTTGCGTCATCACCAACTGTTTCTTTGCAAAGAGGATTTTCTTTTCGGGGAACAAACCAGCTTATTCGATAAATGGTGAAACATTTGTTCTGGCCAATATGAATGATCTTGCAGATGCAGGACTTGGCAGCGGAGCCGGTTACGCACGAACGGACGCAACAAATAATTTTTCCGCAACTCAAAATTTTAACGCCGGCGCTTCAATCGCTGATGGACAAAAATTTAAATTAGGGCGTTCCACATCTCCATTAACAATCGGCAATTATGGTTTTGTTTTAAGCAATTTGGGAGGTTATGTAAATTATAGTTGGGTTGATGCCAACAACGATAAGGGTGTTGATACTTTAGCAACTTTGAGAAAATTAAGACAGTTGGGAGTTGGCACAACATCGGGTCAGTATGCATTGACGAACTCAACGCAGACCGGATTTCAATCGGCATGGACTTGGACGAGCGGTTCATCTTATGGTATTTTGTTTGGCGATGGCAATCAGCTTGGTATCCCTTACTTTTCAAATATCAATAATATTCAATCATATAGATTGGGTTGGACTGGAAGTGGCATTTTATATTTCGGTTATAATAAAATTATGAACGAAAGTGATGTTGATGATAAAGTTAGCGATGTTCTTAGTTATCAATATCCGGCTACGGTTACTGCCATAACTGATACTTTGACGTTTAGAGATAATAACTATATTGCCGCCCGATATACGGTTCCGGGAAATACAACAATTTACGTTTCAAATTCATCACCGGGATGGGTTAGTTTTTGTGTGAACGGAACATTGAATACTGTAACAATTTCAGCTAAAAACGGAAGCGGCGCAAGCACGTGGGGAACTATTAAATGGAGTAACGGGAATGCCCCAAACTTCTCTAATACATACGCGGTTTATCAAATAAATTTACAAAGATTGGATGCTACAACAATATTAGCATCGTGGGGTATTTCATCAATGAGAAAAATTATAATTTTATTTTTATTAGTATCCTCTTGCGCATTTGCGCAAGGCTTTAAAATGCTGATTAGCACTCAATTCGGAAACGAAAGAAGTGAAGAGCTTCTGTCGTCAAATTCAGATACAACCTGATTTAGGCATTTTAACAGCTAATTATATTGATTTTAATTTTACGGTTCATAACATAAATGCTTTAGATACATTAGACATGCACGCTTGGTTGAATCTACAAACTCCGTTTTATCTGACTTCGTTTCCTTCCGGTTGGTACATTTTTCCGGGTGATTCGGGTATTTTCGGAATGAGAATCGACCATCTTGGGGTTGATACTGTATACTCGGTAAATGTCGGATTTGTTGCTTCTAATATTGCCGATACATATAGAGATACTTTGTGGCATACTTTTGTTGTTGATATGCAAACAACAAGTAATACTTTATTAGCATTAAAAAATCTAACTGCAGAAAGCAATAATAGTGGTATCTATTTAAGTTGGCAAGATCCAAATGTTCAGGATACAACAGTTGTTTATGATTTAAATTTTCTCATTTCTTCTGATGTTAATTTATTCACTCCAAATTCGAGTGCGGCAATTTTAAGCTATGATGTGGGAAGAATGAAGATAACTAACAACAATGTATATTCAGCTTGGAATTCCGCAAAGATTGAGATTCCGGTTATTAGTGGTCAAAGATATGAAATTAAATCAGACTACGTTCAAGGAACAGCAAATACCGGCTGGCTTGTTGTTTACGATAAATTAAACTCGGCACTAAAATTAACAACTCAAAGCTCAATAAGTAATACAACTTTCACTTATTCTTTTACTTCCAATTTTACCGGAACAGCAGTAGTATTACTGCAAATTAATGCTGACGTTTTGGGAGAGTATGCATTCTTCGATAATTTCTCTATTCGACAAACTGAACCGAGCTATGATTACATCGCGATAGAAAGGCAACCATACTATTTAGGTTACCCGAACGGAAATTTCTCTGAAATTTTCAGAAGTTCGAATGCTATTACATCTTATTTGGATAATTCAGCAACTGTAAATGAACAATATAATTATCGATTAAAGATTAGTAAAAACGATTATGCGATTTATTCAAATAGTGATACCGCAACTTATAAAATTCTTGATGAAACTCCGGTTTCTGATTTGCATAATATTTATGCTGATGTTTATGTGAAAAATGGAGGATCAACTAATTGGGCTAATCGTTCGGACTCCACAACCGGAATTACTATTGAAACATTATTGAGTAATATTTCGTCGTTGGGAACAAATAAAATAATTGCATTTAAGTCGGGAGATTATTTCCTAAAAGCATTTAAACTAAATGGCTCCGCATATGACAATTTTACTTTTACTACGTATGGCGGCAGTAAAAGAGCTAAAATTGGATTGTATGCTGAATTGCCAGGATGGAATAATTCGGCAAATTGGGTTTCTCAAGGTGCGAAAGATGGCGGATATTTATGGAAATTTGATTTTACTGGTAAAGCTCAAGCTCCGTATTCATTGCAAAGACTATATCTTAATGATGTAGAATATTACTCTCGCGCAAACATAGAGAAATATTTAGTTTCACCGACTTATTATCAATCGCTTGGAACTGTTGATGCAACTGGTGGTCAAGCTCCGGAATTGTTACAAGATTCCGTTTGGGCTCACTATAGTGCTATTTACCCATGGACTAAGGATGTTTGGCAGAATAATCAAGCGTTGCAATTATTATTATGGACACCAACAAATACTAACCCGGCAAATTATTATTATTCGATCAAACAAGTTAGCTATAATAGTGCCGACCCCGAATGGAGCGGACTTATTGAATTCGAAAATATAGACAATTTAACATTGGACTTTTTGGAATTTGAAGGCGGAGAATTTGGTACTATATTTTTAATAAAGACAAATAATGTGTTGTTTAAAAATTGCATACTTAATAAACCGCAGTATGCCTCAATCCGATGTTATGAAGTGAGTGAATCGCATTTTTTGAATAATGATTTCATTGGTTACGATCAACTACCAGAAGGAACAATTATAGCCGATGAAGGTTCTGCAAGAGACGGTATTGGTTTATTTTATAATTCAGACAATAATGTTGTTAGAGGTAACAGATTTTATAATTACAGCACTCAGTCTATAAATGTAAGCGCTATTTTACCAACACAACAAGCTGCCAGCGGTTATGATACTGGAGTTCCAGAGAATAATATTATAGATAGCAACTTTGTTATAAATACAATCGGAAGAAGATACGCGAGACCTTTTCAGGTCAGTTGTAATGAGGTAGCTTTCCCGAATTGGGTAACAAATACATCTTATTCAGCAGGAACAATAGTAACAAATTCATCGGCAGCTTATAGATGCTTGGTAAGTCATACTTCAGGAACATTCTCAACAGATTTAGCGAATGGCAAATGGAATTATGAAGGGGCAAGTCTTTATAACCACACAAGAATGCCAATCAATACCTATGTAACCAGGAATTTGTTTATTAACATGAACGTTGGTGCTAAAGATATGGGTGCTGATTTGAAGTATATGTATAATGTTTATGTCGGAGATCCAGATCCATTCCCAAAATGGATTATTGATCATGGCAAAGTTTATGCAGCAAATAATAGCTCCGTTTTCGAAACAATCGGTGACACAACAAATTCATTGAGACTTTATTTGAATAATACATTTGTAAATGTTAGAAGCGGACTGAGTTATTCAGGTAGTGACTATGGGTTTATAACTTCAAACTATGCTTATGAAAATAATTTATTTCTAAACATGGCAACTTCGAGAAAGTTTAATATTCGTTCATATACTCCGACCATTTACGTAAACAGTGATTTGGATTTCAGATGGTATAGAAATAGAACCAAAGCATCAATTAAGAATAATCTAAGCTTCAATTCAAATTTAACAGATACTGGTGATAGATTAGGATATAAGCTTGATGAATCCTCTTCGAATACGTATACCTATGCTGAGTTTGCAACATTCTTAACTGGGGATGCGAATAGAACTGTAAGCGGAAACATCGTGCTAAGTAACGCAACTTATAATTTGAATTCTATTTTACCAAATTGGCAGAATAGTGATTATAAAATTAATACTTCTTCTCCGGCTCATAATGCCGGAATTGATATAACGAATTATTTGCCTAACTGGTTAACAAAAGATTATTTCGGAAATGTAATAAATAAAACCCAACCGAACATAGGGGCGGTAGATAATTAAAAATTTGCGGAGTAAAATACTCCGCATTTATTTTTAAAAGAATAAGGTTAAACCCATGCGAACGGGAGCGCCTTTTATTTCAAATCCTTTTTCTTTCGATTTATTCGATTCTGAACTTGAATTTGTCGAATAATCAAGAACGCTTGTTGTTTTTTTTGTATAATTATGATCTCTAATAAAATATTGCATCAATAATCCTACTTCAACAGATAATGAAAAATCTTCCGAAAATTTATATTCGGCACCTACTAATCCATCAACACCATATATTTGTATATCTTGTTTTGTAATTTCAGTTTCTCTAAATGTATAAGTTGAATTTGCGCTTTTGTTGACATTATCTAAATTTTCAAAATATACAAACGGACCAAAACCGACTAAAAAATTAACATTCTTTTTATTGAAAAGAAGTCTGTGATATTGTGCTGAGAATCCTAATCCAAACAGCGTTCTATCTCCATTTATAGAATTTTTATAAACAGGAGGTAATTGGTAGTTTTGAATTTGTGAGCCGTTCCTATCCGAGTTGGATATATTAAATAAAAATCCGAATCTAAAACCGCTATTTTTATCTAAAAAATACCTATATGAAACTGTGTAACCATCAAAATTGGTTAGTTGAAAATTTTCGCCAATTTGAAATTGAAGTCCGTGAGGATTTTCTACTTTGCAGCTGTCTTGAGCATAATTTGTAGCAATAATAATTGTAAAAATAAAAAAATAAATAAGAGGTTTCATCTCAACTCCATTTTAGTTTAAAGAAAATTCAGCCCCTCACGCCTCACTGAACTTTATACTAAATATAACTATCCAAGTATGAGTGAATTATAAATATCAGTTTAATACTTTATTTTTGAATTAAAAATAAGCAAATTTCTGATAATAAAATATCGTTTTTAAGATATGATTATTGCATGAATATATATTAATAAGATATATCATGATAAGTTAAAAATGCTTGGCTAGAGTTTTCTTTACGTTTGTTATTAATGGAAATTAAAAACTTTTTATTATTCATGATGTAATTTGAAAGGCGAAAAGTGTTACAAAGAGTGTTACAGCCGAAAAATAAAAATCAAATTCCTTTTAAAATAAAAAAGCCTAAGTTATTTATTTGCTTAGGCTTACAACTTTGTGGGCCCGGAGGGACTTGAACCCCCGACCCTCTGATTATGAGTCAGATGCTCTAACCAACTGAGCTACAGGCCCTAAAAATCTAGATTCAAAAAATAATATATTCATTTTTGTTAAGCAATAGATTTTTACAATTATCAAAAATTCCATTTCAAGTTTTTTTTAATCAGTTAATATTTTTATTTTAGTAAATCGTATCTATTCAAAAGGATGAATTATGGAAACAAATCAAACATCTTTCAAACCTTACATTTCTGCTAAAGATTTTATTCCCGAATTTACACCTAAAGCGGTTATGCTTGGTGCAATTTTGGAATTATTTTTGGAGCCGCAACAGTTTACCTTGGTTTAAAAGTTGGACTTACTGTAAGCGCTTCAATACCTATAGCAGTTCTTTCAATTTCGGTTTTTAAGTATATCGGAAAATCAACAATCTTAGAAAATAATATTGTTCAAACAATTGGCTCGGCAGGCGAATCTGTAGCGGCTGGTGTTGTATTTACTTTACCTGCACTTTTATTTTTACCTGGAGGACAGGAATATTTCAAATATTTTCAGATATTTGTTCTTGCATTGGCTGGGGGAATTCTAGGTGTTCTTTTTATGATTCCTTTGAGAAGATCGTTAATTGTTAAAGAACATGGGAATTTACCTTTTCCTGAAGGTACCGCGTGCGCAGATGTTCTTGTAGCAAGGAAAAAGGAGGATCACTTGCGCAAAAGTATTTTATGGGCTAGGTATCGCTTTTGCTTATAAATTTTTAATGTCGATTTTAGGTTTATGGAAAGATGTTCCAACTTATGTATTTGATAGAAAATCTTCACTTCCAAACGGAACTGTAACTGCCGAAATTACTCCTGAATTATTAGGTGTCGGTTATATAATTGGACCAAAGATTGCAGGAATAATGGTAGCCGGCGGTGTTTTATCTTGGTTGGTTTTAATTCCGCTCATTACTTTGTTAGGCGATAATTTAACTCAAGTTTTCCTCCTGCTCAAAAACTAATATCAGAAATGAGTGCCAGAGAAATTTGGAATAGTTATATCAGATATATTGGCGCCGGTGCGGTAACTTTCGGGGGAATAATTACGTTAATCAGATCTTTCCCAACTATTATAAGTGCGTTTAGCGATTCATTCAAAGATTTAAAAGAATCCAAAGAGAATAAAGCCAAGGAAGTATTAAGAACAGAAAAAGATATTCCTTTAGTTTTTGTCCTAATTGGCAGCGTAGTTTTAATAATTTTCATGGCTGTAATTCCAAATATTCCCACTAATCTTTTATCCGCAGTTATGATAGTAGTATTTGGTTTTTTCTTTGTAACTGTATCATCAAGGATTGTAGGTTTAATTGGTTCATCTTCAAATCCAATTTCGGGTATGACAATTGCAACACTAATGGCAACCGCTTTAATTTTTGTTGGAGTAGGCTGGACGGGAGATATTTATCAACCTATAGTTTTAATTGTCGGTTCTATTGTCTGTATTGCATCAGCAAATGCAGGCGCAACTTCACAAGATTTAAAGACCGGATATTTAGTAGGAGCAACTCCGATAAATCAGCAATTGGGTTTAATAATTGGAGTAACTGCTTCCTCATTTGCAATTGGCGGAACGGTTTTACTTTTAAATAATGCTTTAGGAATTGGAGCTATAACACCCGAACACCCAACTCCTTTGCCAGCGCCTCAAGCGACTTTAATGGCTACAGTTATTAAAGGTTTGTTAAGTCAAAATTTACCTTGGGGTTTAGTAATTGTTGGAATGGGAATTTCTGCGGTAATGGAATTGAGCGGAGTAAGATCTCTGCCTTTTGCGGTTGGCGCATATTTACCGCTTTCAACTACGTCGCCTATTTTCATTGGAGGATTGGTTAAATTAATCTCAGATAAAATGAAAAAAAGCAACAAAGAAGAATCTGAAATTGGTCCGGGAGCATTATTTAGTTCAGGATTAATTGCCGGAGGAGCGTTGACCGGAATTTTAATCGCAATTTTAATAGGTTCAAATTACAATGACAAACCGTTGATAGAATATCTTAATACAGGTGTGGCGGAAGGAATTGGCGCTACTGGCGATTTAATATCAATTATTATTTTTGCTGCTTTAGCGTTCGTTTTATTTAAATTTGCGTCAGAAAAAAACAACAATTAACTTTTGGATAATATATGAATGCGATTTCTGAACAAATAAATTTGGGAAAACCAGAGCCGTCTCCGCTTTTCAGATGGATTGTTTTAGTATTGATCAGTTTAGCAATGTTTGGTAACTATTATGTTTACGATAGTATTGCGCCGATTGCAGATCTTTGAAAAAGACTTAGGGTTCAGCGATGAAAATATTGGGCAGATGTATTCCATTTACAGTATTGCAGCTATTTTTATTCTAATTCTCGGCGGAATCTTTATTGATAAATACGGTACAAAAATTTCCGTTTTATTATTTGGTATTATATGCACTGTTGCTGCCGTTGTTCCAACATTGACATCTGATCTCTCGGTAATGCTGTTTGGAAGACTTCTTCTTGGAGTTGGAGCAGAGCCATTAATTGTAGCAATTACAACGGCATTAGCAAAATGGTTTAAGGGAAAAGAATTGAGTTTTGCATTTGGTATAAACTTAACTATTGCGAGATTAGGCTCTGTTGCTGCGGATAATTCTCCGACTTGGGCGAGCGGTTTCTATATAAATTGGCACGACCCGCTTGTGCTTTCCGCAATAATTTCATTGTCATGTGCCATTGGCGGTATCGCATATTGGCTTTTGGAAACATGGGCAGAAAAAAATTACTCAATGGGTCAGGCCGGCGCAACGGATAAATTTGTGCTATCCGACCTTTTCAAATTCAGTAAATCTTTTTGGTATATTGTCGCACTTTGTATTACTTTTTACTCGGCTATATTTCCCTTCAGAAGTTTTGCCATTAAATTTTTTATGGAATTCCATGGAGCAAGTAGGGAATTTGCCGGTTTCTTAAACAGCTTGCTCCCAATTTCCGCAATGATCGCGACACCACTTTTCGGTTTATTTGTTGATAAAGTTGGCAAACGTGCGTTTTTATGATGGTTGGGTCAATTCTTCTGCTTCCGGTTTATTTAATGTTTATTTATTCCGGAATTTCTCTTTACGTACCAATAACGATGATGGGAATAGCATTTTCATTAATCCCCGCAATTATGTGGCCATCGGTTGCTTACATTGTTGATCAAAAAAGATTAGGAACCGCATATTCAGTAATGACATTAATTCAGCAAATAGGATTAGCCGGATTTAATTGGTTAATTGGAGCGGCTAATGATTACGGCAGCGCGAGCGTTCAAAATCCGGTTGGATATAAATACGGAATGTGGATATTTTCAATCTTAGGATTTTTCGGATTACTTTTTCGTATCTATTAAGAAAATCAGAAACAGGTCCAAATGGCCATGGTTTGGAAAATCCGACAGTTCATTGATTTATGATTGAATTAAATTCATTATACCCAATTCGCGATTGTGATTTCGAAGAAATTGATAGTTTGGTGGTCGTATTCTATCTGAATAAAAAGCCAAGTTTCATTGAAAAAATATTCTTTAAAAAGCAGTTGAATAAACCTTATAAAATTGATCTTGATGAAATTGGAAGTTTTATTTGGCATTTGTGTGACGGTAAAAAAAATGTTGAGGAAATAATTAAGACTGCTCAATCACATTTTAACGAAAAAATTGAACCGGCAGAACAAAGAGTTCATCTTTTTGTTAACCAAATGAATAAAAATCATTTAATAAGACTTTACGAAAAGAAATAAAATAGAGTAACAATGAAATTAACAAATCTTGATAGAGCATCTGTAATTGCAATTAAAGATTGTATGGGAACTAAAAAAAATGAGAAAGTTCTGATAATTTCAGATGAAAATAAAAGAGAGATTGGAATATCATTATTTGAGAATTCTAAAAGATTGGGCTACAAATCTTTCTATTTGGAAATGCAACCGCTCGAGTATAACGGACAAGAACCGCCTAAGTTCATTGCCGAAGCGATGAAGTTGGTGGATGTAATTTTATGCCCGACTACAAAATCATTGACTCATACAAACGCAAGAAGGGAAGCTTCCGCATTAGGAAAAAGAATTGCAACTCTCCCCGGAATTACTAAGGAAGTAATGATCAGAGGGCTTAGCGCAGATTATAAAGAAATTGCAAACCTTTCAATAAAACTCGCAAAAATGATGGATAAAACCAATAATGTTAAAATTACAACCTCATTGGGAACAGATATTACAATGAACATTGAAGGGCGAAAAGCAATTGCAAGCAAAGGTTTATTTCATAAAAAAGGTGAAAGCGGAAATTTACCTACGGGCGAGGCTTTCGCTGCTCCCGTTGAAGGTACGACAAATGGAGTATTTGTTTCTGACGGATCATTTGCAGGTGTGGGCAAACTAAAAACTCCAATAAAAATTGTTGTAGAAAATGGTTATGCGTCAGAAATTTCCGGCGGCGAGGAAGCTCAGCAACTGATTAATATGTTATCGAAATTTGGTAAAAATGGAAGGAACATAGCCGAAATCGGAATCGGAACCAATGACAAGGCTAAGATTAGCGGAATATTATTGGAAGATGAAAAAGTTCTCGGAACGGTCCATATAGCCTTAGGAAATAATTTAAGTATGGGTGGAAAAATTGACGTTCCTATACATGTTGACGGAGTAATTTTAAAACCTACCGTTTACTTTGATAATAAAATAATTATGAAAAACGGTAAATTATTAATTAGCTGATAACTTTAATTAAAGTATCTAAATTATTATAGTATAATATGTTAGACAATCGATCTAAATTCGAATATCTTGCAAACCAATGGATTTCTTTGTGGAATTCACCCCTTGACTTAAACTTATTTGATGAATTGCATTCTGATGATTTTATAGATCTTTCATCTTCCGGAAGACCCAGCGATAAAAACGGTTTTAAAGAAGGCATTCTAAAACTATTAAACGCGTTCCCCGATTTACAAACCAATGTTGACGATATTTTAATTGATTTTGAAAAATCTCAAATTGCCGTTCGATGGCATTCAATTGGAATAAATAAACAGAAATATTTGGGTATTGGTCCAACTGAAAAGCTTACTAAAATAACCGGTATCGAGATTATTGAAATAAAAGAAGATAAAATTGTTAAACGGTGGGGCGAATGGGATATTTTAGACCACTTAAATAAATGATTTTATCCATAAAATTAACGCAAATCTCATCTCATATCTTATAATTATTATCAAAACAATTCTAATTTTTGAAATTGGCATTTAAAATTAGTAAATTTGCCATCTTGAAAAATCGAGGTAAAAGTGAAAATACTTAATGAATTGAACGAAAAACAAAGAGAAGCAGTCGAATTCAATAGTGCTCCCAACATGATTGTGGCAGGCGCCGGTTCGGGAAAAACAAGAGTATTGACGTATAAAATTGCATATCTATTAGAAAACGGTTATGAAGCATCTTCAATTCTTGCGTTAACATTTACCAATAAAGCTGCAAAGGAAATGAAAGAAAGAATTGCAAAACTTATTGGTCCAAAAGCTAATGAATTATGGATGGGAACTTTCCATTCAATTTTTGCAAGAGTATTAAGAGTTGAAGCAAATAAAATAGGTTATGAACCTAACTTTTCAATTTATGATAAAGAAGACTCAACATCTTTAGTAAGTAACTGTCTTCAAGCTTTAAATATTAATCTGGATAATTTAACGGCAAATTCAGTCCAGCATAAAATAAGTTTTTTAAAAAATCAAATGATCTCAGCAGATGAATATTTAAAACATATTGCGAATAATTTGATTGAAAAAAAGGTTGCTGAAGTTTACGTTGAATACAATAAAAGACTAAAACTAAATAATTCAATGGATTTTGATGATTTACTTCTTAAACCAATTGACTTGTTCAATGAAAACCAAAGAATATTAACAAAATATAAAAGTCAATTCAAGTATGTTCTTGTTGATGAATATCAAGATACCAATAAAGCCCAATACGAATTGCTGAAACTTATTACTTCACCCAAAATTAAGATTTGTGTGGTTGGAGATGATGCCCAAAGCATATATGGTTGGCGAGGCGCCGATATCAACAACATGCTGAATTTTGAAAAGGATTTTGCAAAAGCAAAAACTTTTAGATTAGAGCAAAATTACAGATCGACTGGAAAAATCTTAAAAGCAGCCGATTCAATTATCAAAAATAATCAGAATCAAATTAAAAAAACTCTTTGGACAGAAAACAAAGAAGGCGAAGATATTTCTATAATTAGAAGTACAGATGAAAAAGACGAAGCATATTTAATCGCAAAACAAATTAAAAAGGAAGTTACGAGTCGAAAAATTCCATTAAATGATATCGCGATTCTTTACAGAATTAATTCTCAATCAAGAGCTTTGGAAGAAGCTTTAAAAAGAAAAAGTTCCATATAAAATAATTGGCGGCGTAGAATTTTATAGAAGGAAAGAAGTAAAGGACGTTATTGGATATTTAAGAATTTTAGCAAATCAGGAAGATGAAGAAAGTTTGCTTAGAATTATGAATTTCCCTCAAAGAGGAATAGGAAATACCTCAATAAGCAAAATGATCGATTTTGCCAGAAAATTGAATATTTCACTTTTTACTACAATGTCCAGAGTATTTGAAGTTATTGAAGTAAAAGAGAGAATTCAGAAAAATGTTAAACAGTTCAAATTGCTTTTAGATAAATACATCAAACTCAAAAACGAACTTTCACTTTTGGAGTTAACATCCGCGTTGATTGATGATCTTGGAATTCTGAAAGTTTATAAGGAAGAAAATACTCAAGAATCGATGCAGAGATATGAAAATATTCAGGAGTTATTGAGCGGAATTGCCGAGTTTGTTAAGGGAAAACCAGATGCAACTATTGACGACTTTTTAGCTGAAGTTTCACTCATTGCCGGAATTGATCAGTATTCTGAAGAAAACAATTCAGTTACATTAATGACGATTCATAGTGCAAAAGGTTTGGAATTTCCGGTTGTTTTCATAACCGGATGCGAAGAAGATATTTTCCCGTTAAATCCAAAATTCGACAACGATTCTAAAATTGAAGAAGAAAGAAGACTTTTTTATGTTGCATTGACAAGAGCACAATTAAAAGTATTCATTTCGTACGCAAGATCAAGATATAGATTTGGCGAAGTTGCTTATCAAAGTAAGTCGCGGTTTTTGGATGAGCTTGATCCTGATACTGTTGATGACGATAACAAAGGCAGTTTAAGAAAAGGCGGAAGAAGAAGAAAGGCGTTTTATGATGAAATGTATCAGGAAGATTATGACGATTTTAACCAGGAAAGAAGGGCATTTAGAGTTGGCAGCAGAATATCCCATGAATTATTCGGAAATGGAAAAGTATTGAAAATTACCGGTGCTGGAGATATGACTAAAGTAACTATCGCTTTTGAAGAAAAAGGAACCAAAACTCTTTTATTAAAATTTGCGAATATACATTTGGCTTCCTAAACTTATTATAAAAATAAAAAGCCCAATTTCTAAATGAGATTGGGCTTTTTGTTTTAAACATAATGCTAAAATCCTAATCACTAGCCATAATAAATAATGGTTTTGATTCAAAGCTCTTATAATGAGGTCTTAATCGTTCAACATTATAATATTTATCAACGTCAACTACCTTTTTGAAACTCGTTACAATTTCAATCGGAGCATTGTCGTATCTTCCGTTTTTAAGAGTTACCAATCTTCCTGATGTTCCTTCGAGCACTAAATCCAAAGCTAAGTTTCCGTATGCCATAGGTACAATTGAATCAATCGCGTCAGGGTCGCCGCTTCTAACCATATAACCTAAACGTTGATTGATTACATTCACTCTATGTCCTTTATTGTATTTAACAGAAAGGTCTTTCATCTTTTTAGAAACCATGTCACCAATTCCGCCCAATTTCTTATGTCCGAACATATCTGTTTCCTGATCTTCAAATGTCATATCAGCACTTTCTTGCATCATTGCACCTTCAGAAACCAAACATACTGAATATTTGCTCGGATTATTCATGCGGTCGTAAACCATTAATTCTGTTAATCTTTCTACATCGAACTTGTGTTCAGGAATAACGCAGCGGTCTGCAGCTCCGGCCATAGTTGGCAGTAATGCTGAGAATCCTGCGTATCTTCCAAAAACTTCGATTATTAAAAATCTTTCGTGAGAACCGGCACTTGTTCTGAGCGCGTGTGTCAATTCAATTGTTCTTGTTACGCATGTGCTGAATCCAATGCAATAATCTGTTCCCGGAACATCATTATCCATTGTTTTTGGAATTGCAATAACTTTCATGCCTTGGTCATGAAGATGTTTCCCATAACTTAATGTATCATCACCGCCAATAGGAATTAAATAATCTAATCCCATAAAGTCGATATTTTGCATTACTTCAGGAGTTAAATCATTAATTTCATTGGTGTAGCTGTCTTTTAAGTGTTCGGGAACATTCGGTTTTGGAACGTGACTAGCTCGTGTTCTGGACGAATGCAAGAATGTACCGCCGGTTCTTCCAGCTTTATTTACTATCTTTTCTGAAAGTTCAATGAAATTTTCACTATTGTCATATTGCTTATCTCTAACAATATCAATCATTCCACCCCAACCACGGCGAATTCCAACAACACGGTATCCTTCACGTATTGCGCGAATTGTTACTGCACGGATTGCCGGATTTAATCCCGGAACATCTCCGCCTCCAGTAAGAATTCCAATTGTTCCTTTGATTTTGTTAATATTACTCATTCTTTCTCCATTTGGAATTTAATTGGTTTGTTTGCAACGTTAAATCTTAATTTTTCCGACCGTAAATATAACTTATAATTATTTTTTTGCGAAATATAAAATAACCCAATATTCTCTTTTTTAGTTATTGTGTATAATTATTCATATATAAATCAAAATTCTTATATATAGTTTGCATTTAAAAGGGTATTTGTATCTAAATTAAATTAAATTTAAATATAAAAAAAAATAAAAATTACACTCCCAAGAGCTGAACTATGTCGAATATGTCGTGGAAATCATTTTTTCTACCTATACAAAAATTATCATCAAAACAGTTATTATCCGAACTTACTTCAGGAGTAATAGTTGGGATTGTGGCATTGCCTCTTGCAATTGCTTTTGGTATTGCTTCTGGTGTAACTCCTGAAAAAGGCTTGATTACCGCCATAATTGGAGGATTTATTGTTTCCTATTTTGGCGGAAGCAAAGTTCAAATTGGAGGTCCGACCGGAGCATTTATTATAATTGTTTATGGTATTGTTCAGCAATTTGGCGTTAATGGATTGATTATCGCGACTTTAATGGCGGGCATTATTTTAATTGTTATGGGTGCCGCAAGATTTGGGGCTATGATCAAATTTATACCTTATCCTGTTGTGGTAGGATTTACAACCGGAATTGCTGTTGTAATATTTTCAAGCCAAATTAAAGATTTTTTTGGTCTGAAAATTGAAAATGTACCCGCTGATTTTTTGGAAAAATGGACAGTTTTTGTACATAATTTTTCTACTTTAAATCTTCAAACCCTTTTCATTTCTGTTTTGTCTTTAATAATTATAATTTTTTGGCCGAAAGTTTCCAGAAAAATTCCAGGTTCTTTACTTGCAATATTTGTAAGTGTTCTATTGGTCAAGTTTTTCAATCTTAATGTTGAAACTATTGAATCAAAATTCGGAGAAATTCCTTCGGTAATTCCACAGCCAATTTTTCCGGAATTCAGTTTTAAGATTATTAAGGAAATGATAATGCCAGCCACAACAATTGCAATTTTAGCCGCAATTGAAGCACTTCTTTCCGCTGTGGTTGCCGATGGTATGATCGGATCAAGACATAATTCAAATAAAGAACTTATTGCACAGGGAATAGCAAATGTTTTTTCTCCCATTTTTGGAGGAATTCCGGTAACGGGAGCAATTGCAAGAACAGCGACCAATATTAAAAACGGCGGCAGAACTCCGTTAGCGGGTATAATTCATGCATTAACTCTTTTATTAATTATGATTTTTTTGGGAAAATGGGCAAAGTTAATTCCAATGGCTACATTAGCCGCAATTTTAGTCGTAGTAGCTTATAATATGAGCGAATATAAAGTATTTTATCATCTTTTGAAAAGCCCAAAGAGCGATGTTGCTGTTCTGCTTACGACATTTTTCTTAACCGTAATTTTAGATTTAACAATTGCAATTGAAGTAGGAATGATTTTGGCCGGATTTTTATTTATGCGGCGAATGGCAGAAGTTTCTAATCTTGAGATTATAAAGAATGAATTTTCAGATTCTGAAAATATTAATGATCCAATGGCTATTCAAAATAAAGTTGTACCTGAAGGAGTTGAAATTTATGAAATTAACGGTCCTTTCTTTTTTGGCGCCGCAAATAAATTTCGTGAAGTTATGAATGAAATAGAAAACCCGCCGAAGATTAGAATAATTAGAATGAGAAACGTTCCGGCAGTAGATGCAACAGGATTAAAAATGCTTCGAGAAATATACAGAGACAGTAAGGATTTGGATATAATTGTGATTTTATCGGGAGTTAATACTCAACCAAGAAATGCAATTAAACAATTTGGACTTCTTGATGAAATAGGAGAAATGAATGTTTTTGATAATATTGATGACGCATTAAAACGAGCAAATGAAATTTTAAGCGGAAAATAAAAAAGTCCGGTTGAACCGGACTTTAGTATAAAATACAACTAAATTATTAACTTTCGATTATAGCTAAAATGTCGCTTCTTTGGATGATTTTATAATCTTTTCCATCAAAGGAAATTTCTTCGCCACCGTATTTTCCAAATAATACTTTATCGCCGACTTTTAACACTTTTTGTAGTTCTTCGTCTGTTCCTACTGCTTCAACTTTTCCCATAGTTGGTTTTTCTTTTGCTGTATCAGGAATAATGATTCCCGATGCAGTCTTTGTTTCTGCTTCAACTAAAGAAACAAGTACTCTGTCGTCCATTGGTTTAACTTTCATGGTATCTCCTTAATTTATTTTATGTTTAACAAACTATTAATTTTTGGTTTATCAAATCCTACTATTGGCTTATTGTTTATTAAGATAACCGGCACTCCGGTGGTTCCGGCACGCCTCTGCATATCTAAAGCTGCCTTTTGATCTTTTGAAACGTCTACCTCAGTAAACTTTATGTTCTTTTCCCTAAAATATCTTTTTGCGGAAACACAAAAACTACATGTCGGTGTTGTAAACATTATAACTTTTGGTTGTGCAGTTGTACTCATTTTTTTTCTCCGTCAATTATAAAAAATCAATATAATTTGATGAAGAATTCAGAAAAAAGTTTCAAAAAAAATAAAAAAATCCCAAACCAAAATTTAAGTAAAAAATTATAAAAAAATAGTTAAATTTAGTTTAAAAATTACGTTAAAACATTTATTATGAAAAACAGAAACTTTACATATATAATTGCATTTACCTCAATTTTTATTTTTAATTTTTGTCAAGAAAACCAAATGGAACAAATAGAAAACATCATTTTGGAGATTAAAAAAAATTATGCTCCGGATAAAAGAGTTGCCGTCTTTAATATTACCAGCGAAAATAAAAATGGAAATGTTTTATTGAGTGGAGAGACGGATAATTCAGAAGCATTAAATGAATTAGTTTACCAATTAAAATTAAATGAAATAAATTACGAACTGAACGTAAAAATGCTTCCTGATAAAAATCTTGGCGATAAAAAATTCGGAATAATTAATTTGTCGGTTGCAAATCTTAGAACTGAACTTGGACATTCTGCGGAAATGGCGACGCAAGCCTTACTTGGAACAGTTGTAAAAGTGTTAAAATCAGAAAATAATTGGTATATGATCCAAACACCCGATAAATATATTTCATGGGTGGATGAGGACGGAATTTTGTGCGTAACTGAAGATGAAATGAAAAATTGGAAGGAATCTGAAAAAGCAATAATAACAAAAAGTAATTCAGAAGTTTTTTATAATCCGAATGAAAAAAGTGAGAAAATTTCGGATTTGGTTTTGGGAGATATTTTAAAAATAGTTAAGATTGATAAAGAATTTACTAAAGTCGAATTTTCCGATTTGAGACAAGGTTTTGTAAAATCAGAAGATTTACAAAATTTCAAATTATGGCAGAGTGATACAACTGCTTCAGCTGAAAAAGTAATTGCTGATTCAAAAAATTTCATAGGAATTCCATATTTGTGGGGAGGAACTTCATCTAAAGGAGTTGACTGCAGCGGATTTACAAAAACCGTTTTTTATATGAACAGAATTATTTTACCGCGTGATGCTTCTCAACAAGTGAACGCCGGTGAAATGGTAAATACAGACTCAAATTTTGACAATCTTCAACCTGGTGATCTTTTATTTTTTGGAAAGAAAAAAAGTGAAAATCAAAATGAAAAAATTACACACGTTGCTATTTATCTAGGTGACGGGAAATATATTCATTCCTCGGGAAGAGTAAGATACAACAGTCTTTTCAAAGATTCGGATATTTTTAATGAATACAGATTTAATTCGTTTGTTAAAGCAAAACGAATTCTTGGAAATTTTGATAAAGGCGAAAATCTTGTTAAGAATAATTCATTCTACAATTAAAATATTATGAAACTATCATTCAAACCTTATACGCTTGAATTAAAACATACGTTTACAATTTCATCTAATTCAAGAACTACAACTCCGGTCGTGTTGACTCAAATAGAACACGAGGGAAATATCGGATACGGTGAAGCATCAATGCCGCCGTACTTAGGCGAATCGCATGAGTCTGTTTTAAGATTTTTATCTAAACTAAATTTAGAGCAATTTAATGATCCGTTTTTAATTGACGATATTCTTGATTACGTTGATAAAACAGATGAAAAAAATACCGCGGCAAAAGCTTCTGTTGATATTGCTCTCCATGATTTAGTTGGAAAGCTTTTAATGAAGCCTTGGTTTAAAATTTGGGGATATAATAAATCAAAAACGCCGTTTACAACTTTTACGATTGGAATTGACAAAGAAGAAATTCTAAAGCAAAAGATTACGGAAGCCGAACCATATAAAATTCTTAAGATAAAATTAGGCAGCGAAGACGATAAAAAACTTATCTCTACAATTAGAAAATTTACGAATAAACCACTTGCCGTTGATGCAAATCAAGGTTGGAAAGCAAAAGATTTTGCGCTTGATTTAATTTATTGGCTTCAAGAACAAAATGTTCAAATGATTGAACAGCCGATGCCGAAAGATAAATTTGATGAAACTGCTTGGCTGACGGAAAATAGTCCGCTTCCAATTTTTGCGGATGAAGCGGTTCAAAGATTAAGCGACGTTATTTCGGCAAAGGGAATTTATTCAGGAATAAATATAAAATTAATGAAATGTACCGGAATGAGAGAAGCCAATAAAATGCTGAATTTAGCAAAATCATTTGGAATGAAAGTAATGATTGGATGTATGACTGAAACTTCATGCGCAATTTCCGCCGCGGCTCAATTATCACCTCAAGTGGATTGGGCAGATTTAGACGGAAATCTTCTTATTAAAAATGATCCGTATAGAGGTATTGAAATAATTGAAGGAAGAATCGGACTTAATGAAAGTCCTGGAATTGGATTATTATAATTAACTAAATCAAAAAAAAATTAGTGTTTTGATTTCTTATTCCCGTTTAATTCCTTATTTTCTTAGAAATAACTCAAAATGAAATTTTTTTAACAAATTATGTGATAAGTAACACATAAAATCTGCTAATATTACCATTTCTTAGTGTTCGTAAAAATAATTTAAAGTTAATAACTACTGACTCAGCTCTTAATGCAAAAATTTTCCAAAATATTAACAGGGTTTTCATTCTTAGATCAAAAATGGGGCGGAATTTATCCCGGCGGCAATTATTTAATTATCGGTTCAAAAAATGCCGGCAAATTACTTCTTTCATTAAAAATGATCGAAAATTTTATTTCCATAGATTTGGTAACAATTTTAATAACTAATCAAAGATTTAAAAATTTAGAAATCCAGGCTTCTTCTTTAAATTTTAACATTGAATCCGCGATTACAAGTGAAAAGTTATTTTTATGTAATGATGAAGTTTTTCAGCCATTCGATTCTTTAATGGATTTTATCAATGAAAAAAATCCAAAGGTAATTTTTATAGATAATTTGTTGGAAAATTCTTTCTTTAAGTCAAAAGAAAATTATATTCAACTTTTGGAATTTCTTGAACAAAAAAACATTACACTATTATCAACTGCTTCTTTACCGAGCAATGAAATTTCGAAAAAATTATTAAAAGAAATATTTCAATTTTCAACGGGAATAATTTCTCTGCAGAGGAGTTCAGAAAAAAGAAATTATTCGGGACAAATATCCATTAAGCCCAATATCGGTCATATTGAAGGCGAGTTTGAAACAAATTATAAAATTGTTCCAAATAAAGGATTTGTGACCTTGGCGGATAACGAAAATGAACTTCTAAAAATGCTTTCCAAAGTAAATTCTGAATACGATATTCTTTCTCAAAATCAGAAATTTGATTATACAATTGTTTATGATTTTGAAGAATTTAAATTGTTGGTTGAAAGCAGAAAATCATATTCGGCAAAAACTAATTTACAGATAAATATTATTTCATATAAAATTAAAAATGAAGTAGTTGAATCAATTGAATTGAGCAGAATTATACAAAAAGCTTTGAACACCGGTGACAAAATAAGTTATAAAAACAATAATGTTTTTGTGCTTCCTCAAAGTAATGATGCCGAAGAAGTAGAAAAATTAATTAAAACACTTGATAAAAATATATCGGATTCCTTTAAAAATATTCCAGGCATAGAATTTCTAATTACAAAAAGAAAGGAATTCTTAACTCAATCATATAACTTAGAATAAAAATGACTATAACCGAACAAATATTGAATCTTCTTGAACTAAATGAAAATATTCCGGCATTGGTTTTAAATCATAATGCGGATGTTGTCGCTAAAAATGATGTTTGGTCAAAGTTTTTTGGAAAAGCAGAAGCTGGTAAAAGTTTCTATACAGTGTTCGATAAAAATACTTCTTTATTGGTTAAAAGCAGTTTGATTGACGTTAAAACTTTTTTAAAAGTTAAAACTCGCGAAATACGTTTCTTAATTTCTAATGAGATTAAAAATTACCAATTGATAATCTCGCCATTTAAAATTCAAAACAATTTATATTTTTATTTGCTGGTTTATAATGAAAGCCATAAAAACAATTTTATTGTTTATCCAACATTAGATGATTTCAGTTATACCAAAAAGTATGAATATATTTTTAATCTTCTTTCAAGCAGCAAAACTGAAGAACAAGTTTTGGAAGTTCTTAAAGATCACATAGATATTGCAAAAGAACCGATTGCATTAAAAGAAAAATCAGATTTAATTTTAATGAATTTGAGTTTCAAAGCATTTATGATGCCGGAAGAAACAAAAAGTATTGTCCCGTTAAACCATAGAATTAAAACCAGTGAACTTTTATTGCTGCTTTATTCATTAGAAAAAGAAATTTTCGGATCACAAAATTTTTATATAATAGAGAATACTTTTTCTAAATCTAAAAATTATGCCGAAAGCAATAAGATCTTGGTCTTTCCATTTATCAGAAATGAAAAAACATTAATAATCGGTAAAATAAATTTAGATTCCGATCAAGAAGAAACTCCCAAAAGTGAAGTACTGAGCACTGAAATATCGCAAATTAAAAGTGTTAACCCGACAATAATTTATGACGCAAATAATTTTGAAATTTTAGATGCGAACAATGAAAGTGCTAAAATTTACGGTTATAATTTAGATGAATTCAAATCAAAAAATTTGATTGAACTTTTTCCGCCCGAAGAAATGCAGAAATTATTGAGTCCTATTTTAACGCAAATAAATATTGAATATACACAGCTTAAAAAAGACGGAAGCAGAATAAAAGTTAAAGTTCAAAGAGAAAGTGCTGTTTGGAAAAGCAGAAATGCAATGATTGAAACGATACAGATGATTAATGAAAATGATAATATGAATGTTGATGAACAAATTCCAAATGAAATAAAGCAAGTTATTGATAAAAATGAAATTATTGAAATTGCTGAGACTGAAGAACATATTGCTCTTGATGAAGTTAAAGAATTTGATAATAGTATATTAGAAATATCTGAAAATGATAATGTTCAAAACAACGAAGAAATTTTAGAAGAAGAAAATATTGAAGATGAACCGATTGATGAACAGACATTTGAAGAAATTGATACCGAAGAAAAATTGGTTGAGGATATTTTTGAAGAAAAAAAATCAGATATTTTAGAAGTAGCGAATAACGAGTCGGAAGATACCGGACCGGAAGTAAAAGTTGAAGCAATTATTCCGGAAAATAAATCAAATTTATTGGAAGAAAAAAAGGTACGAAAAGAAATTTCCCCCTTTCTGTCATTGTTATTCCATGAATTACTTACTCCGGTAAATGTAATTTTGGGTTTTGTTCAAGAAATTATTGACAGTATTGAAAACCTTACAGAAGAACAGGAAGAATCGGCGAAGATAATCAAAGAAAATCAGCTGCTGCTTCTATCCACAATGAATTCTGCGGTGCAGTATGCAAAATTGGAAGAAAATTTAATCCCGATTAAAATCGAAGATTTCGATTTTAAGAACCATTTGATTGATATTCAAGATAATTTATTTAAAGTTTCCGAAAAGGAAAGCATTAAAGCTGAATTCTCCAAAACTTTTGAACAGCTTTCGCTTAAGAACGACAAACAAAAACTTTTAGTGGCAATAAATTATTTCATAAAATTTGCCGTTAATCTAACTGACACAAAAGAGATTTTCATTTCTTTAACTTCTGAATCTGATAATTTGATTATTTCAGCAAAGGATAAAGTTTCCGGAATTTCTGATAATTTCTTGAAAAATATTCTGGAGATTCTTAACGTTCAAAAAAATTATGAAAAAAATAATTTGGGCATATCTTCAATTGACGTTAAGCTTTCACAAAAACTAAACGAAATTGTTCACGCAAAAGTCATTAGTAAGACAATAGGAAATGAAAATGTTGCCGCGTTTGTTGTACCTGTTAATTATGAAAATTTTGCCAAAGGTGATATAGCTGAAACAATAACTTCAAATATCCCGGTTATTAAAAATGTTGACGTTGAAATTAAAGAAGAAATAATTACCGATCTTAATGAAGAGAATGTTGATAATGCGGTTGAAGTTGTTGAAACCATAAACGAAGAAATTATTGTTGAAAACGAACCAAGTGAAATTGCAACCGATGTTATATTAGATGAAAATTCCGAAGTTAAACTTGAAGATACAAATGTAACTTTAGATGATGCCGTTATTGAAGAAGAAAGTCATGAAATTATTTCTGATCAAATAAATGCCGATGATCAAGGACCGGAAACTGCGCAAGACCTGGAAGAAACAATTATTGAAGATTTCAGCGAAGAAGATAATTTAGGAAAAGAAATTGAAGTATATGATGAGTCCGCGTCTTTAAATAAATTTGATATTAGCAGTATTTCTTGCTTGTTTATTGATGATTCAATAGATTCTCAACTTTTACTTCAATCACAATTGTACGATTTGAAAAAATTAAGTTTAGCTTCTAACTTAATTGAAGCTTTACCGCTCTTGGAAAAATTTACATTTGATCTGATTATTGTTGATGTAAATCTTAACCATAAATTTAACGGATTTGACGCGTTAAAAATCATTCGTCAATTTAATGATTACAAAAATACCCCAATAGTTGCTCTTACCGCATATCCTTTTGAAAACGATAGGGAAAGATTTCTAAAATTCGGTTTTTCAGATTATTTTATTAAGCCTTTGTTGAGAGATAAACTGATGCAGTTTATTGAAAGAATTTTTTCTTAAAACTTAAACAAAGCATCTCCTCCAAGTTTATTCCATTATGAGTTAAATAAATATTTAAACTCAAGCACATTAATCTCATTTTTATTCTTGACAATCAATTATTGTATTCGTAAGTTATGCCATACAAATGTATGGTATTTACAAAACATTCCCATTTTCGTTCGGCGTTCACTGCCAACGAAACATGTACATGTTTTAAGTAGAAATCCTTAATGTAACTAACCAGCCGAAGGTGTGCTTATGCCTAAAGAATTAACAAAAACCCAGCAGAAAATTTTAGAATTTTTAGCTGAATCAAAAACTAATGGTTTTATGCCGACCTTAGCTGAAATTGCGAAAAAGTTTGGTTACAATAACAGATCAACTGCTCAGCAGCATTTGAATGCAATAGAGAAAAAGGGATATATTAAACGTAATTCCAAACTTTCCAGGGGAATTGAACTTTTGCTTGAAGATAAGTTCTTTATTCCCAAACCAATACTTGGTGAAGTTGCCGCGGGAAATCCGCTTACAATTTACCCGGACGCAATTGATACAATTGAACTTCCTACAATTGCGCACATGCCTAAAGATTCATTTCTGCTTCGCGTAAAAGGGGAAAGTTTAAAGGATGCATACATTTTTAGCGGAGATGTGGTAATTGTAAATCCAAATTTGGAACCGGTAAACGGAAAAATTGTTGTTGCAATTTTAGATGATGCCGCGGTTGTGAAGAGATTTTTTAAGAAAGCAAATTCAATTGAATTGCATTCGGAAAATCCGGAGTTTGAACCAATAATAATTAAAAAGAATTATGTTAACTTTAAAATAGTGGGAATAGTTGTCGGAATATACAGAAGTATGGAGACAATGGCTGGGTAAGAAAATTAACCAAAAAAAAAGAAGTAAAGAAAAGCGCGCTAAATTTACTAATGGAAAAATAATGGAAGACGAATTATCGGAAATTGTAATTGGGTTGACAATTAATTTACGCAAGAATTAAGTGCATAGATTATTAGTACCGGCTTATGGAGAATGTTTGTTGGGAAACAAAAAACAATGCTAGGATATAGGAAGGAGTATAATTAGATTTTAGGTGGAGCTCTTGTTTCACGCAGAGCTCGCTAAGAAATAATCGCAAAGAACGCAAAAGAAATAACATGACGGAAAATGAAATTTCTAAAAAGGTAATTGGTCTTGCAATTGAGCTTCATAAAAGAATAGGACCGGGCTTGTTAGAATCTGTATATGAAAATGCGTTAGCTTATGATTTAAAAGAAGAGGGATTAAAAGTTATACAACAAGTTCCAATGCCTTTTGAATATAAAGAAGTGAAATTAGATGTTAGTTATAGATTAGATTTATTAGTTGAAAATAAAGTCATAATTGAAATAAAATCAGTTGAGAATTTAGCTCCTGTACATTATTCACAATTACTTACATATCTCAAATTATCAAACTTAAAATTAGGGTTATTGATTAATTTCAATACTAAATTACTCAAAAATGGAATTCATAGAATTGTTAATAATTTATAAACTTTGCGCTCATTGCGGAGACTCTTTGCGTTACTTTGCGTGAACCAAGAGGACAATTATGCCTAAATACATTACTTCCCTCCGCTCTCCAATCGGTAAAATAAAACTAACCGGAGATGAAGACTCTGTTTCTTCAATACTTTTTGTTTTTGACGATACTGAAATGGAAGCTGAAAATCCAAGCTCGGTATTGCTTCACTGCAAAAAAGAATTGTCGGAATATTTTTCCGGAAAGAGAAATAACTTCACAGTTCCGGTCAAGCAAGAGGGAACGGAATTCCAGCAGAAAGTATGGAGCGAATTGCTTAAAATTCCTTACGGCAAAACGGTATCCTACAATTTTGTCGCGGAATCATTAGGCGATAAAAAAGCAATAAGGGCGGTGGGAGCCGCAAACGGCAGAAATCAAATTTCTATTATTGTTCCTTGTCACAGAGTAATTGGCAGCGACGGAAGTTTAACAGGTTATGCCGGAGGACTGTGGAGAAAGAAATGGCTGCTCGATCATGAAAAAGAATTTTCCGGCGGCGAAGCACAAATGGAGATGTTTTGAGCAACTCACTTATTCGGTAGTTAACAATAAGAATGTAGTAGAAATTAAATTTGATATATTTTAGCTTTGCGTACTCGGCGTATGAAAACTTAGCGATCTCTGCGTGAAACTTTCCCACGCAAAGGTCGCAATGAAATATTCGCAAAGAACGCAAAAAGTAAAAGAGGAGTTATGAATTACCAAACAGAAATAACTTTAAAGCAAGTAAGCCGCGGATTTCACATAGTTACTCGCGATATTGAGAATGCGATTCCCGAAATGAAAAATATAAAGGTTGGATTGGCTAACATTTTTATCAAGCATACATCGGCATCTTTAACAATAAATGAAAACGTTTCTTCCGATGTCCGCAGAGATATGGAAAAATATTTTAATAATATTGTTTCTGAAAAGATCACTTATTTTGAACATACATATGAAGGGCCGGATGACATGCCTGCTCACATAAAAGCTTCGCTGCTAGGACCATCACTAACAATTCCAATTAAAGATGGAAGATTAAACTTAGGCACTTGGCAGGGAATTTATCTTTGTGAACATAGAGATTACGGCGGCTCAAGAAGAATTGTAATTACCGTAATGGGTGAATAATTTTAGCGTAATTTTATAAATAAACACATTATCTTTTTTTTTACAAGCCTTACAAATTCACATAATTTTACTTAACAAACCAACTCACAACAAATTTCTAAAAGGAGAAAATTCCATGAAAGAAGGTTTAATTGAACAACTAAAAACACAAGAACTATTTTTTATGAACACAATTAGTTGTTTGGAAGAAACTGATTCAAGTTTTAAACCAAAAGAAGAAATGTATACAGTGGCTCAGCATATTGGTCATGCAGCAGAAACAATTGATTGGTTTTTAGAAGGAGCTTTTGGCAGCAAAGGTTTTGACATGAACTTTGAAGATTACGGTGAAAGAATGAAAAAGTATAAATCTTTTGATGAAAGCGTAAAATATTTTAAAGACGCAACCGCAAAAGGAATTGAAAATTTAAAAGCTATTCCCGATGCAGAATTAATGGCGCCGATTACCGGAGAAATAATGACCGGTGCGCCAAAAATGGCAGTAGTTGGAGCAATTGGAGATCACACTGCTCATCATAGAGGAGCTTTAGCCGTTTATGCAAGATTATTAAACAAAGTTCCGCAAATGCCATACGGCGGTTAATTTTAATTTATTGTAATTCTCAAGGTAGTCCGTTACTAAGGGGACTACTAATTTGTTTATAAAACATTCTTTTCAACTGTTTCGCTTTGATAGTTAGTCTCTCGAAGTAAAAGCGGGAAATTTTTTTGATATCTTTATATTCTCTATTTAGTTACATAATAAGAATATTTTCCAAATTATGCAAAATCCAAAACTTTACGTAGGCACGGCAGGCTGGTCATATAAAGACTGGGTGCCGAGCTTTTATCCGTGCGAACAATCCAAGGAACTTAGCTGGCTAACATATTATTCACGTTATTTTAATATGGTAGAAGTAAACTCTACTTACTACACATATTTGGCTCCGGGAATTGTAAAAGGCTGGCTGCGGCAAACAGAAGATACCAATGAATTTTTGTTTACCGTAAAACTTCATCAAGATTTTACGCATAAACGTCAATACGGCGATGAACAAATTGAAGCGGTTCACCAAAATCTTAATATTTTGAAAGAAGCTGAAAAACTTGGCGGGTTATTGCTGCAATTTCCTTATTCATTTGATTTTAATGAAGCTAATGTAGATTACTTGCGCGGACTTATAGAAAAATTTGAAGGTTATGAAAAATTTGTGGAAGTAAGACATAAATCATGGAACAACAAAAACGCGAAGACAATAACTTTCTGTACAATTGATCAGCCGCAAATAGGAGAAGCAATTGAGTTTAAGACAATAATAGGGAACAATGCCGCTTATATCAGGTTTCACGGTAGAAATGAAGAAGCGTGGAAAAAATCACTAAGTAATTTTGGTAAGAAGCAAACTTACGAAGAACAAAGCGCACGTTATGAATATCTATATTCTCCCGGAGAGTTAGCGGAGATTGATCAAAAGATTAAAGAAGTATATGATAAAGTTAAAAAAGTTTTTGTCGTTATGAACAACCACCCGCATGGAAATGCCGTTGCAAATGCGTTTGAGATTCTCCATCTTTTAAAAGAAAGAGCAAAAATTAAAATGCCGCCTACAATTATAAAAGCTTACCCGAGATTAAAAGAGTTTGCGAAGAATTAGAGAACAATAATGTCACCTCTTAGGCGGCTATTCTTTACATTCTTATCATGTAAAAGTTTCACACCTTTGGGGTTAAAGAAGAGTGGGCAATAAACATTAAAGATCAATGTGAAGAAGGGAATGTTCCCTTTTTCTTTAAGCAATGGGGAACTTGGGGAGCCGACGAAATCAAAAGGAATAAAAAAGCCAATGGGAGAAAACTTCAAGGCAGAATCTGGGAAAGTTTTCCTAAAGTTGCATAAGTTGCAAAAGAATATTCACAAAAATTAGTCTTCTTTTAAAAAATCAAAATGCAAAATAAAATCTTGTAAATTAATACAAATCTAATTAATTTAATTTTTATACAATATCACTTCGAAATATTGTTTAATAATGATTGTTAGTGCTATTGAATAGATTTATTTATAAACAAATGGAGAGATAAAATGAAAATAAATAGAATGAACCTTTATAACGGCAACAGTAAAACCGCGGCTTTTTTTGATGTAGAAACAGATGAAGGCATTATCATTAAAGGTTTTACTTTGGTGGAAAGTTCAAACGGACTTTTTGTAAGTTCGCCGAGCGAAAAAGGTAAAGACGGTAAATATTACGATAGAATTATAATGTCTGGCGAATTAAAAAATCAACTTAATGATATCGCGGTTTCTCATTTTAATAATCTGCAGAATAATTAAACTATTTTCTGGCTTCGGCTTTGCTTAGGTTTCAACTAAGTTTATATTGATCGCAGCTGAAAGGCTCGGCATGAATGTTTTTATCCCGGGCAGAGCCGATGAATGTATTTTCTTTTCACTTTTTAACTTTGACTTAATTATGCGTACAATATTTCATTTAGATCTCGATTCATTTTTTGTTTCAGTTGAAAGAATCCTTAATCCATCTTTAATTGGCAAACCGGTTATTGTTGGCGCCGATCCTCAATACGGAAGAGGCGTTGTCGCGGCGTGTTCTTATGAATCAAGAAAATTTGGGGTTCATTCCGGAATGCCTATTAAACAAGCTTATCAGCTTTGTCCAAAAGGAATTTATATTAATGGAAGTCATGGTGAGTATGGAAAATATTCAAAGTCGGTTAAACGGATTTTAGAAAATTACGCTCCGTTAATTGAGCAGGCTTCCGTTGATGAATTTTATATGGATTTTACCGGCACAAAAAATATTTATGGTTCAATGTATATGCTGGCGGTAAAAATTCAAAAAGAAATTGAAGCAAAACTTCTGCTGCCGAGTTCAATAGGAATAGGAAGCAATAAAACGATTGCAAAAATTTGTTCCGATTACGCAAAGCCGAAAGGTGTAACTTATATAATTCCGGGAATGGAAAAAGAATTTCTATCACCGCTTCCTATTGAAACAATTCCCGGCGTTGGCAAAAAAACTTTACCCGATCTGCACTTAAAAGGAATTTATAAAATCGGCGATATAACAAAACTTTCGGAAGATTATTTAATTGCCGCATTTGGCAAATACGGCTCGTCGCTTTGGAGAAAAGCAAACGGTGAAGGAAGCGAATATCTTAATCCACCTACCGAAAGAAAAAGTGTTTCAAAAGAAAGAACTTACGGAAAAGATGAAAATAATAGAGCGGAAGCTGAGCATACGCTTTTTAAGTTAACCGGACAAGTATGCCAACTGATACGAAATAAAAATTGGCAAACATCTACAATAAGTATAAAATTGCGCTATTCTGATTTTGTAACTTTAACTAGAGCAAAAACAATTAAGCCTACCGATGATGACAAAATAATTTTTGAAACGGCGGTAAAACTTTTGCGTAAAGCCGATACCAGAAGAGTAAGTATTCGTTTGATTGGAATTCATCTTACAAACTTTAATGAATTTACGGAACAAGAAGAAATTTTTGAAAATGATGAAGTTAAAAGAAAAAAAATGTTTAGAGCGGTTACAAAAATACGCGACAAATTTGGATATTCTTCAATTCAATTGGGCGGAATATTGACCAACAAAAGAAACGTAGACGCTCATTATTTTGGAATGAGATAAAAATTATATTCCCAAACAAATAATTTTATATTTGTCCCAATATCCTCATTTAAATCTAAATACTTTGCTAATTCACTTGATAAATTAATTCAAGCAAAATCGTAAAAAATGCTTTCGCTCCACCATCACTCAAATTATTCAATTCTTGAAGCAACAATCCCAATAGAAAAAATTATTGCTTCGGCAAAATTATACGGTGAAAGGTATGCCGTTCTTACAGATACAAACGGAATGTACGGAAGCATCAAATTTGCAAAAAAAGCAAGCGAAGAAAATATTAAACCAATTTTAGGAGTATTGATTGATGATCCTAATAACAAAAAATTATCTGCGATATTTATTGCGAAAAATCTCAAAGGATATTCCGATATTTCTCAAATTACTACAAGCAGAAAGATAAAAGAAGATTTTTCATTGGAAAGGGTTTTTGATGAAAATTTGGAAAATGTTTTTGTAATTACATCTTCGCTTGAATTGCTTCAACTCATTTATCAAAATAAAAAGTTAAAACAAAATTTATTTGTTGAACTGATAGCAACTAAAAAGCATAAAAGAAACACAAGAGAACTTTATGAGTTTGCAAAAAGTAAAGATTTGCAATTCGTTGCTTCAAATCCTGTTTACTTTTTCAATCCAGAAGATCATTTGCTGCAAAAAGTTGTAACTGCCATAAAGAAGAACACAACTTTGGAAAATTTAACAAACGAGGAAATTATTGATGATGAATATTATTTTAAATCGCCAAGCGAGCTGGAAAAAATTTGGCGGAATTTGCCGGAAGCAATCCTAAATACAAAAAAAATTGCAAACATGTGCAATGTGGATTTGGAATTCGGGAGAAATAAATTTCCAAAATTTGATTTGCCTAAAGGTGAAAATGCTCCGAATTATTTGAGGAAAATTTGCAATCTGGGATTAGCTGAAAGATATAAAAATATTACAGAACAAGCCTTAGCAAGATTGGATATGGAGTTGAACGTAATTGAAGAAATGGGCTTCTCGCATTATTTCCTCGTTGTGCATGATATTGTTAGAGAAGCAAAATTAAGGAGAATGAGAATTCTTGGCCGCGGTTCCGCCGCGAATAGTTTTGTTTCTTATTGTTTGGGATTTACAGATATAGATCCCATAAAATATAATTTATATTTTGAAAGATTTTTAAATAGAGCCAGAACCAGTCCGCCGGATATTGATCTGGATTTTTCATGGCGCGAACGCGATGAAATTGTTAAGTACGTTTATGAAAAATACGGTTATGATAAAGTTGCGATGATATCTACAACCGTCACATTTCGCGCGCGTTCGGCATTCCGCGAAACGGCAAAAGTATTTGGAATTTCCGAACGTGAAATTTCTCAATACAGTAAATTTATTCCTTGGACAAGCGCTCAAAATCTTGTTCAAATTGCGGAAAAATTTCCAGAATCAAAAAATCTTAATTTTAAAATTGAGCCTTGGAAAACCATAATACAAATTGCAAGTCAGCTTTCTTCATTTCCTCATCACTTAAGCATTCACCCAAGCGGAATTGTGGTAACAGAAAAGGCAATTACTAATTATGTTCCGCTTGAATACGCAAAAAACAAAGGACTTGGTTTAATTATTACTCAGCCGGATATGTATGGAATTGAGGATTTGGGACTTGTAAAAATTGATTTGTTAAGCCAACGTTCTCTTGAAGTTTTAAAGAATACAATGAGTGATTTGGAAGGAAAATATTTTCCGGATAAATCTATTGGCAAACTCAATATAATTAATATTGATGTTTCAAAATAAATAGAATAAGGATTTGATTCTCTAATATTAATTATCCTAAATTACCCACATAAGCTTTTTTAAGTTTTTCTCTATCTAAAGAATTTACAATTTCTAATTCTTCCTCAGAAACCTTTTCCACATCTCCGTAATATTTATTTTGAGAGCTGTCTTTTTGAACAAACTCCAATGCTTTCAAATTGGAAAGAACTTCAAGTTTTTCTACAATTATATTATTGCCGTTTTCAATATCCGCTTTTCCTTCAACCAAATACGGACCCATAGACATTGTCGCTTCCGCGTATATATTGTAAGTTTTGGGAAAAAGAACTGCATCAAAAGTTCCGCTTAAATCTTCAAGTGTTAGGAATTTCATAATATCGCCGTTCTTGGTTTTTATTCTTTTGGAAGTCATGAACCAGCCGAGCATTTTAATTTTCCTATTTTTATTTTTTCTCAGATCAGCCGCTTTTATTATTTGAGGAGAATCATAAATTTCTCTTATAAATTCAAGCGGGTGATACGTAACTGTAAATCCAAAGCATTCATACTCCAAAGTACAGATCTCTGCTGAATTGTATTGCAGTTTTGTTTCCACACTTTTTTCTAGCAGAGAAATTTCATTTTGAAAAAGCGGCAAGGAATTATCTTTAAGAAGTTCTTTTGAATGATAATAAATATCAGCCAAGCGTATTAGTGTGGGACGGGTTTTATTCAAACAGTCCATGGTTCCGCATTTGATAAGAAGTTTGGTACTTTCGTAAGTTAATTTCGTCCGTGAAATAAAATCGGCAAGCGATAAAAATTTTCCGTCATGTATTCTATCTTCAATAATTTTCATCAAAGATTCAGTTTCAATGTTTTTTATTGCCATTAATCCAATGCGTACTTCGGAATTGTTTCCTTTGTACCTGTATTCGCTTTCGTTTATTGAAGGAAGTAAAACTTTCAATCCCATTCTTTTGCATTCGTTAATATAAACTCCGGCAGCGTAAAATCCGCCGCCGTTATTAAGAACATTCGACATAAATTCCGCGGGATGATGAGCTTTTAAATACGCAACTTGAAAAGAGAGGAGAGCAAAAGACGCGCTGTGCGCCTTGCAAAACGAATAGCCGGCAAAAGATGAAATTTGATGCCAAAGCTCATTTGCTACTTTGTCGGAAAGATTTTTACTTTTGCACGAATCAAAAAAACGTTCGTATAATTTTTTCATCGCGTCGTGCGAGCGCATTTTTCCGCTCATTGCACGGCGCAAATAATCAGCTTCTTCCAAACTTAAACCAACAACATGATGAGCGATTTTTATTACGTCTTCCTGATAGACCATAACGCCGTAAGTTTCACCCAATATTTCTTCCATTTGCGGAACCAAATATTTCCGGAGATTTGGATTTTTATGACGGGCTATAAATTCATGCATCATTCCGCTTTCCGCAACTCCCGGGCGAATTATAGAGCTTGCCGCGGTAAGCATTTCAAAAGTATCGCAGTTCAATCTTTGCAGCAGCGATCTCATTCCCGGCGATTCAATATAAAAACAACCTATTGTTTTGCCTTCTCGAATCAGTTTTTTTGTTTCTTCATCTTGAAAAAGCATTTCGTAATCATAAATGTCGAAACCGGGCTTTGGGGTTGAACGATAAATTGTTGCGGCAATCTTTTTTGTCTTCGCCGTCTGAGGTAATTTATATTGTGCAAGATTAACTATGCTTGAATGATCAGTCATTTTTAAATATTAAATAGTAAACATACGTACACTATATAATTTATTTTTTACAAAGAAGCAAGAAATTTTATCGCAAAATTATAAAGGCGGATTTTGGGCTAAAAAATTAAAGAATTTATAAAATTACAAGAGCTGTGGATGGTAAAAAAGGTGTTAAAGTTACATGCAAATTTTTGCAAATAATATTATAGTTTTTTACATTTCAATAGGAACAAACTTTACTTAAATTTACACAAGACTATAACTCAATCAAAATGGAGATAAGTTGCAAATTTCAATTCTAGATAAAAGCAATTACTTTAGAGGCTTGTTGGTTTTAATAGGGCAGGACAGAATACTTCATGAAGAAGAAAAAAGAATAATACTTAAACTAGGTAAATTATTCAGTTTTGAAGAAAGTTTTGTTAGAGAATCGATAGAAAATTTATTGGAAAATAAATTCATTAATTTTGAACCGCCGAAATTTTCATCAAAAAGAATTGCGGAAAAATTTATTAAAGATGCGGTAAATATTGCGCTGATTGATAATGATCTGCATTTAAATGAATTGCAATGGCTGAAAGAAGCTGTACTGAAAAATGAAATTGAGCAGAAATTTTTTGACGAGCTATTGCAGAAGAACGAAAATACACGAGATAGTAATATTTTTGAAATTTCTGATTTAGTAGCTGAAAATTTATAGAAAGGAAAAGATTTGTCATTTACATTAGAAATAGGCCAAACAGCGCCAGCTTTTGATCTTCCCGCGACAAACGGAAAAAATTATTCATTATCTCAATTTAATGAAGATTATTTGGTGATTTTTTTTACGTGCAATCATTGTCCGTATGTTTTAAACTCCGATGATATTACGAGAAAGACAGCGGAAAAATTTGAAGTGAAAAATGTGAGATTTGTAGGCATTAATTCAAACAGTAAAAACACCTACGCAGAAGATAGCTTTGAGCATATGAAAATTAGGATGAATGAGAAAAAATTTCCGTGGATTTATCTTCGTGATGAAACTCAAGAAATTGCATTGAAATACGGAGCTTTAAGAACTCCACACTTTTTTGTTTTTGATAAAGAACGAAAATTAAAGTATACCGGTAGAGGAGTTGATAATCCAAGAAACCCTCAGTTAATTACGGTTAATGATTTGGATAATGCGCTTGAAGAATTGACAAACGGCAAAGAAATTACGGTTAACATCACAAACCCAATTGGCTGCAATATTAAATGGGATGGGAAAGATCCGCATTGGATGCCGCCTGACGCATGCGATTTAGTTTACTAAAATATCATTTTTTTACTTCGTAAAATTCTGCGGCTTGGTTTTCATCTTTCTTAATAATTTCAACAGAAAATTTTGAAGCAATTCCAGCTAATACACCAATCAAAGTTACATAAGGCGCGGCTAAAGAGCCGATTGCTCCGATCAAAAGAGGAATTTCTAAATACTTTTCGCCATTCTGATCTCTTACAATTATTCGTCTTAAATTTCCTTCTTTAATCAAATCTTCAATTTTATTTAAGAAGTCGTTAAAATTCATTTGAAATTTATTTGCCATTAATAGTTTCCTTTTTTTTGATTTAGATGCATAAAAAATACATTTTGTTCCATTTTCAAATAAAAATTTTTATATTTAAGAAAAATAAATTAATAAATGACAGCTTATCTTAAAATACTTAATTTAATTTTGCTCTTAGTTTATTCAAGTTATGTATTCAGAAGTGTTTTTCCTCTAGTGGATTATGTGATAAATTTCAATTTTATTGTAAGCGAACTTTGCGAACAAAAAGATAATCCGGAAAATATGTGTATGGGTAAATGCCATCTGCAGAAGGAAATGAAAAAGCAGGTGGATGAAGAAGGCAGTAAAAAACAATTGGTAGTTTTAGAAAATATAAAATTTGACCACATTGCTTATTCCAATGCACAAAGCGGTTCTCAACCCACATTTATAAAATTTTTTATTTCTGATTTCAAATCGGCAAATTTACTTACTTGTGAACCGTTATTGCCGCCGCCGAAAATTCTCTCAAACTCCTAATAATTTTAAAGCTCTTTGTAATTAAAACAAAATCCTTAATGTTTTATTGGAATGCATTTTAAATTCCGCTGGATTATTGTTTCATTAAATAACTTATGTAATAACGAGAATTATTAAACTCAGAGAGGATAAAAGTGTTTAAAAAAAATGTGCTTTTTCTGGTATTATTTGTTACAGCTCAAATATTACCGCAGGAAAATAAACAAGATAGTTTAAAGAATTATTGGCTAGATCAAGTTGAAATAAATTCAAAAAGATTGAACTTAGGTGAAGTTAACAATAGAATATCAAAAGATAATTTAGAAAATGTTTTAGGTAATAATGGATTTAGTTTAATTCGCAAAGGTGTATTTTTTGCGCAGGATATTTATGCCGATGGATTAAAAAGAGGAGATATCAATATAGTTGTTGACGGAGAACGTTATCATTCAGCTTGTCCAAATAGAATGGATTCTCCGCTTACACGAGTAAACCCATTGGATTTGGAATTTGTCCGTTTGAATAAAACAAGTGGCAATATTCAATCGGGATTAGGAGGTGTCGTAAAATTCAACAGATCATCTATTTCGGATGCAATGAGAATTCAGGCGGCAATTTCTGCTTTAGCCGGAGCGCAAAACGGCTTGGATATTGCAACTTCGGCAGATTATTCAGATCATAGAATTTCATTCAGGTATGCTAATGGAACTCCATTTGTTGATGGAAGTAAAAATTCTTTTTCAGATAATTACGGCTTTAAAGATAATTTTAATTTTAAATTAGCTGAAGCTTCCATAAGAGGAAATTTGAATTTAATATCTTACGGAGTATCGGCGGCGTATACAGAAAATGTTTCTTTCCCATATCTTCAAATGGATGAAAGATTTAACAGAGTATACAGCGCCTTTTTAAGGTATGATGATCATAAAATATATTTTAATTATACAAATCATGTTATGGATAATGATCTTCGTGTTAATACAATGTTAATGAGAACTTCGGCAAAAAACTTAACAATTGGCGCAATAGGAAGTTTCTATGAAGTTATTTTCAGAAATTGGGTTGCGAATAATTTTTTCCATAATGCTATGATGCATATTGATAATGATTTAATACCAAATGTTAATTCGTATAATGCTAATTTGTTCAAGTCAATTGATTTTGAGACAATTAGACTTTATGGTAAAATAGGATTTTCATACCAAACGGTAGGTGATAAATCACGAGAAGAATTTTATAAAAATTACTTTAGTGAGGTTCAGCTTTCAAGATTTTTCCCAATCTTCAGCTTGGGATTGTCGCATCTTTATGCTGTGAACAATCAATTGGCAATAGGCGGAATTGTTGAAGTAAATAGCGAAAGTCCTGAAACTGAAAGTTTATTTATTGCTGTTCAAAAACCGATGGCAAAACCATCCTGGTCGGGAAATTCGAATTTAAATCAGCCAATTAAAGGAACTTTACGAGGTTCCATAACTTATGAAAATATAAATTTGGAATTATTCGGATCAAAAGTGTGGAATTATAATAATTTGACGAAACAAAAAATAATGCAAACCTCTTTTTTGACTTACGCCAATGTAGATGCGTTTATGTTGGGTTCAAATTTAAATTTGAATTACAAATTTATTGTAATTGATGCTTCATATATTTGGGCAAAGAATACAACAAACAATTCGCCTTTGGCAGAAATTCCGCCATTGAAAATAAGTACAAAAATAATTTCGCCGGAATATTTCGGATTGGTTGCGTTTTTGAAACATACTTATAACGACGCACAACTAAGAGTGGATGATCTATTAAATGAAACAACATCGGGTGCTTGGAATAAATTAGACTTAGGTTTAATGTATAACTTAAGCGGGAATGAAATTTCACTTGATATTGAGAATCTTTTAAATGCAAATTATTATCAGCATTTATCGTTTATGAGAGATCCGTTTGCAGCAGGTATAAAAGTTTATGAACCGGGTCGGATTTTTAGAATTTCATTTAAAACAAATCAACTATTATAAAAAGAACAAAAATACTCACTCATCAAAAGTATTTTGTATTTTGGTGAGTGAGAAAAATATTAAAAAGAATGAGCCATAATCATCAGCATATTGACCATAACGAGTTTAATCAAAAATTTAAATTAGGGATAATATTAAATTCCGTTTTTATAATTATTGAAATAATTTTCGGATTAGCTTACAATTCATTGGCACTTATAGCGGATGCGGGTCATAATTTAAGCGATGTTTTGGGATTGCTTATTGCTTGGATAGCTAATTATTTAATTCTTAAAAAACCCACTAAAAATTTTACTTATGGTTATAAAAGAACATCCATTTTAGCCGCAATGCTTAACGCGCTGATTTTAATTTTTGCTTTGGGAATAATTTTGTGGGAAGCAATTGAAAGATTAAATTCAGAGAAAACTGTTGATGGATTTATTGTAATGATAGTTGCCGGAATTGGTGTAATTATTAATGGATTAACCGCGAAATTATTTATAGAAGGGAAGGATCATGATCTAAATATTAAAGGTGCTTATCTTCATATGTTTACAGATGCGATGATTTCCGCCAGCGTTGTATTTTCCGGTTTATTGATTAAACTTACCAATTATTATTGGTTGGATTCAGCAATCAGCATTATAATTGTATTTGTAATTTTTGGCGGCACCTGGAAATTATTAAAAGAATCAATGGTCTTGTCAATTGACGGCGTTCCGGCAAATATTAATATTGAAAATGTCAAAAAATATATAGTTGAAAAATTTGAAATCGAATCGCTGCATGATCTGCACATTTGGGCTTTAAGTACTTCGGAAACTGCGTTAACGGTACATCTAATACCAAAAACTAATACAGAAACAGATAAGCTTCTAAAAGATTTAAATGAAGGATTGCTGCATGAATTCGGAATAAACCATACAACAATCCAATTTGAAAATACTAACTGCGATAATAATTGCTAAACTTATTTTAACCGTAAAGCGGACCAAAATTCTTGCACGCCTCAAAATCGGCAGATTCTAAATTACTTGTTCCAAAGGCATTCCACGCACTTGGTCTAAAAATTCTATCTTCAGAAATATTGTGCATATTTACCGGAATTCTTAACATAGAAGCAAGAGTAATTAATTTATCTCCAATGTGTCCGTAACTTATTGCACCGTGATTTGCGCCCCAATTTTTCATAACGGAATAAACATCAACAAATGCGCCGTTACCTGTTAATATTGGTGCAAACCAAGTTGTAGGCCAAGTCGGGTCTGTTCTTCTATCTAAAATATTGTGAACTTCAATTGGAATATCAACAGTATAACCTTCGGCAATTTGTAAAACAGGTCCCAAACCTTTTATCATATTTATTCTACACATTGTAACCGGCATTTCTCCTGTTGTTAAGAATTGAGAAGAGTATCCGCCGCCTCTAAAATAACCCAAGTTAGCGGGGCACCATTTTGTAGCTTTTAAACATTCTTCAACATCAGTGTTTGTAATTTCCCAAAATGGTTTCATAATTGAAGTTCCATTTTGTTTTTGTCTTCCGGTACCGTCTAAAGTTGTTGATCCGGAATTTATTAAATGAATAATACCGTTTTTGGCTTTTCCGGTTAAATCATAATTCGAAACTCTTTTTACCGATTCTGGACTCCAAAAAGTTCTAACATCAGAAAAAATTTGAGCTGTATTTGTCAATAAATGGCCGAACAGCATAGATATTCCATTTAAACTGTCATTTTCGGTCGCGACCGTAAATGCTTCTCTAACTCCGTTCCAATCGAATGATGAATTTAAAATTGCTTCAGAAAAATCTCCGTTGGGGAAGTGATCTGTCCATTGCCTTTGACCTTGGAATCCCGATGCAATTGCGTTATTTCCCATTGATTCTTCTTCGAATCCAATTTCTTTCAGTTTAGGATTTCCAACCATCAAATCTCTCATAATTATCGTCATCATAACAACGGTTTCCCAATCTTTATCTTTTTGTTCTCGTGAAACCTGTTTTTCCTTTTTGTTTATATCTTCACCTTCAACGCAGTTTTCCTTGGTCCATTTCAGAGCTTTTTCAAATTCTGTTTTGTCAAAAATACCTTCTTCCATTCTTCTAATTAACTCAGTCATATCTACCGTGGAAGTTCTCATACCAAGGTAGTTTTGAAGAAAATCTTGATCGACAATTGAACCAACAATTCCCATAGAAACACCGCCGATTGCCAAATAAGATTTATTACGCATTTCAGCAACGGCTAATCCGGCTTTCGAAAACAACAAAAGTTTTTGTTTAACATCATCAGGAATTGATGTATCTGTTGAATCTTGGACATTTCTTCCGTAAATACTAAAAGTCGGCAACCCTTTTTGACTATAACCTGCGAGAGCCGCAGCCAAGTAAACAGCACCGGGTCTTTCCGTTCCGTTAAAACCCCAAATAGCTTTTGGTGTAAGCGGATCAAGATCCATTACTTCGGTGCCGTAACACCAGGCAGGAGTAACGGTAATTGAAACCCCAACTCCTTCTCTAGCAAATTTTTCTGCAGTCAAAGCAGCTTCAACAACGCCGCCGATAGTTGTGTCGGCGATAATGCATTCTACCGGCATTCCATTTGAATGTTTTAGATTTTTAGATAAAAATTCTGCGGCAGATTTTGCCATATTCATGGTTTGATCTTCTAAAGATTCTCTAACACCGTTTCTTCTGCCGTCAATAACCGGTCGAATTCCTATTTTAGGTAAAGATCCTTTTAATCTAATTTCTGCTTTGGAATTATTTTCAAATGTCATTTGTAATTTCCCAATATTTATCAATAAATTTAATTAATTTTTTCACATTATTGCACAGGTTTAGCAGTAGATTTTCTTATCTCAAATTTTGTATCAACACAAACAATTTTCGGATTGTTTTGTTTGTTCGTTTCAATTTGTTTCAACAACAATTTAAAGGCTTTTTCACCAATTTTTTGCCTATAATGTGTTATTGTTGTTAAAGGAGTTGATAAATAGGGAGAATAAAAACCGTCGAAAAAACCGACCAATGAAATATTCTCCGGTATTTTAAGTCCTTTCTCAATTATCGCTTTAATAGCTCCCAATGTAACCAAATCGCCGCCCGAAGATACAATTGCCGTAGGTAAATCTTGTAAATTTAATAATTGCAGCGTTGCTTCATACCCGTGTTCAAATTCAAAACCTTCACCAACAATATAGTTTTCATTAAAAGGCAAATTAAATTCCTTTAATGCCTGTTTATATCCTATTAATCTATTTTTAATTGTGTAAATATTTTTTTGTCCTCTAAGGAACGCAATTTTTGTATGACCTAATTTAACTAAATGGGCCATTGCTTTAACTACGGATTCAGCATTGTTGGTAATAACAGAATCGACATCAATTCCGTCAAATATTCTGTCAATTAAAACGAACGGAATTTTCTTTACAACTAAATCTTTTATATGATCATCGCTGTCTTGAACGGGTGCTAAAATTATTCCGTCAACACCTCGGGATATCAATTGATTGAGATATAAAATCTCTTTTTCCTGATCTTCATCTGTATTACAAACAATAACCGTATATCTTTTCTCAAAACCTAATTGTTCAATTCTTCTGGCAATTCTCGCAAAATACGGATTTAAAATATCGGGGACTACCAATCCGATTGTGAAACTTTTTTTCATTCTAAGAGCACGTGCGGTAAAATCCGGTATGTAATTCAGTTCTTTTACTGCTTTAATAATTTTTTCATGGGTTTTTGCAGAAATTTTTAAATTCTCTTTTCCGCGAAGCACTCTAGATACGGTTGAAGGGTGAACTCCAACATAAGCAGCTACATCCTTAAGAGTAGGTGCCATATAATAAATTCCCTAATAATTTAAGAGTAAATTTATGAAAAACTGTAAACATCTTCAGAACAATCGATTGTCGAATATCTAAAAATCAATATATAATTTTAAAATCAATAATCAAAATTGAATTATTTGTCTAAATGTATTTTATTTTTGAAGTAAGCGACAGATTTATTTATATTGAATTATTGAATCATTATGTCTAATTTTGAAATAAACAATCGTTTGCCTTTATAAAATACAAAAATAAAACTATGAAAAAAATAATTGAACAAGAATTGCTTTCTCATAAAATTGTTATTGAAGAAGTAATAGAGCTTTTACAACCTGATATAGAAAAAGCTTGTGAATTGGCGGTCAATACCTTGAAAACGAATAGTAAAATTATTCTTATGGGAAATGGAGGAAGTGCGGCTGATGCTCAGCATATTGCAGCCGAGTTTACCGGAAGATATAAAGTAGAGAGAAAAGGTCTGCCTGCAATTGCTATTACAACTGATACTTCGGCTTTAACTGCAATCGGAAATGATTACGGTTATGAGTTCGTTTTCCAAAGACAAATAGAAGCTTTAGCTCAGAAAAATGATCTTGTAATAGGAATTTCATCTACCGGAAACAGCGAAAATATAATAAGGGCGTTTTTGAAAGCCGGAGAAATAGGATGTAAAACTTTGGGTTTAAGCGGCAAAGGCGGCGGTAAGTTTAATAATAATTGCGATTTGAATATTGTTGTTCCGTCAAATGATACTCCAAGAGTTCAGGAAATGCATATTTTAATTGGACATATAATTTGCCAAGCAGTAGATGAAAATTTTAAAATGTAATTGGAAAAAAAAATGCAGATTGAAGAAATAAAAAATACGCTCAAAAATTTTGATAAAGTTTCAATTGGGGTAATAGGAGATTTTGCTTTAGATATCTATTATAATCTTAAACAAAATACCGGAGAAAATTCCATAGAAACGGGGAGACCGGTTGTTTACGGTTCTTCTATAAAATCACAGCTTGGAGCCGCGGGAAATATTGCAAATAATTTAGTTACTATTGGCGTTAAAAATATTTTTGCTTTTGGTTTACTTGGAAATGATATTTTAGGCAGAGAATTGAAATATCAATTAAATGACAAAAAAATTAATATTGAAAGTTTAATTTCATTGGATAAAGACTGGGAAACCTATACATACGTAAAACCTTTAGAAAATAAAGACGAAATTTCCCGTTTAGATTTTGGTTCGCAAAATTTTTCTAGTAATGAAAGCCTAAATATTTTATTAGAAAATTTGAAAAAAAATATAAAGATTTTAGATGCTTTAATAATAAACCAGCAGTTTAAAAACCCGCTTTTAAATAATTATGCATTAACAAAGCTAAATGATGTTTTGGCAGAAAACCCAAATTGTAAAGTTTTCTGCGATTTAAGAAATGAATTTGTACGAATTAATAATTCCATTTTGAAGGTTAATTCTTTTTCAATTTCTAAAGAACTTGGTATTGAATTATTTGACGAGAAAGATTCCGATTTATCGCAAAAGTATCTTAAATTACTATATGATAAAATTAAAACACCTCTTTTAATGATTAGAGGCGAAAGCGGATTAATTTATTTCGACGGTAATAATTTTCATTCAGTTCCCGGAATTTATTTAACGGGTGAAATAGATAAACTCGGCGCCGGCAATGCTTGTATAAGTACTTTTGCCGCTTGTATTGGAAGCGGCGCGTCTGTAAAAACCTCATTGGAAATTGCAAATTTAGCTTATGCAATTATTGCGAAAAGAATTAAACAGACCGGAACTGTTAGTCAAGAGGAAATTATAAAATTAGCCGAAGAAAGTTATTATAATTACGACCTTGCTTTGGCTTATGATCCGAGAAAAGCTAAATATTTCGAAAATTCTGAAATAGAGATCATAGGAGAACTTCCATGTAACTTAAACATTCAAAGTGTAATTTTAGATCATGACGGTACTATTTCTACATTACGAGAAGGTTGGGAAACTGTAATGCATAAAGTTATGATCGAAGAAATTTGCGGAGAAAAGTTACTGCAGATATCTTCCGACGAGTACAACCGCCTTTCAATTATTTGCGAAAAATTCATTAACGATACAACCGGAATCCAAACAATAATTCAAATGATGGGATTGAGAGATATTATATTGGAAGAAGGTTATGTACAAAAGGATAAAGTTAAAACCCCCGCAGAATACAAAGCAATTTATTTAGATAATTTGATGTACAGCGTAAATGATAGAATAAAAAAATATAATAATGGTGAACGTTCGATTCATGATTTTACAATTTTAGGTTCGGTAGAGATGCTTAAAAATTTTCATGGCAAAAACCTTAAATTATTTTTAGCAAGCGGTACCGATGAGGATAGCGTTGTTGCTGAAGCGCAAGCATTGGGTTATTCAAATTTATTCTCCGGAGGAATTAGAGGTTCCAAAGGAAATGAAATTGGCGACGCAAAGAAAATTGTTATAAATAGAATTATAGAAGAGGGAAATTGTAAAGGTGAAAACCTAATGGTTGTTGGCGACGGTCCCGTTGAAATTATTGAAGGCAGAAAAGTCGGTGCATTGTGCATCGGAATTGCTTCCGATGAAGTTAGAAGACACGGAATGAATTACAAAAAAAGAACGCGTTTAATTAGAGCCGGTGCGAATATTATTATACCTGATTTTTCTCAATTGAATCAATTATTAAAAATTATTTTTAAAAGTTAATATCATATGAATAAAATACTATTGCAGAATAATTGGAAATTAATTTCTTCGGAAAAAATTGAAAACAATAACGGCGAAGAAATTTCATCGAATAAATTTAATCCGGAAAATTGGTACAATGCAACAATTCCTTCAACTGTTTTAGCCTCATTAGTTGAGAATAAAGTTTATGAAAATCCATATTTTGGAACAAATTTAAAAAATATTCCAACCGAACAATTTAAAATTCCTTGGTGGTATAGAACAGAATTTGAATTGGACGAAGTTCAAACAAATCAAAATGTTGTTTTGAACTTTAATGGAATCAATTATAAAGCAAATGTGTGGCTTAATGGAAAATTAATTACAGATGAAAATCATTTTTTTGGATCATACAGACGTTTTGAATTTTGCATTAATAATTTTATAAAAGCCGGAAACAATATTTTGGCTATCGAAGTTATTCCGCCTAAACCCGGCGATTTTACTATTGGATTTGTTGATTGGAATCCAAGTCCACCCGATAATAACTTGGGTATTTTTAGAGAAGTTTCGCTTCAATTCAATAATGGAGCTGAGATAAAAAATCCATTTGTGGAATGCAAGTTAGATTTAGATTCTTTATCTAAAGCAGATCTTAAAATATCAGCTGAAATAGAAAATTATCTTAATAGAAAAATTTGCTGTGAATTGGTTGGACAAATTAATGATATAAATTTCCGGCAATTAATAAACTTGGAAGCCGAAGAAACCAAAACGGTAATTTTCGATTCAAAGAATTTCCCAAAATTAACGTTTAATAATCCCAAAATTTGGTGGCCAAATAATCTTGGCGAACCAAACATGTATCTACTCAATTTAAAATTAATTTCAGATGAAAAAATCATTGATGAAACTGATACAAAATTTGGAATTAGAAAAATTGAAGATTACATAAATGAAGGCGGTCATCGCGGATTTAAAATAAACGGTCATAAGTTATTAATTAGAGGAGCTGGCTGGGCTGATGATTTATTATTGCAGGATACACATGAATCACTAACAACTCAAATTCAATATGTAAAGGATATGAATTTAAATTGCGTTCGCTTGGAAGGATTTTGGGGCAAAGATCAAAAACTTTATGATTTATGTGATGAAAATGGGATTTTGGTTATGGTAGGTTGGAGCTGCCAATGGGAACATAAAGAGTATTTGGGAAAGGAAGTTCATCCTAAATACGGCGGAGTAATTGAAAAAGATGAAATTGATTTGATTGCGGAATCTTGGGAAGATCAATTGTTATGGCTAAGAAATCATCCGTCAATATTTGTCTGGACTGTTGGAAGTGATATGCTTCCGCATCCGGACCTGGAAAAAAAATATATTGAAACTTTCAATAAATATGATAGTACACGTCCTTATTTAAATTCTACCGGCGGTGTTGGCAGTGAACAGGGAATAATTACCTCAACAGAAATTATCAGCGATATCAGCGGATCTTCAAGAGTAAAAATGCTTGGTCCTTATGCATACACTCCGCCAATTTACTGGTATACGAATAAAAATTTAGGAGGAGCGTACGGATTTAATACGGAAACTTGTCCGGGCGCTAATGTCCCTCCAATAGAAAGTATTAGAAAGTTCATACCTGAAAAAAATCTTTGGCCGGTTGATGATGTTTGGAATTTTCATTGCGGAAAAAATTATTTTTCCAATATTGATAGAACTCAAAGCGCTATTGAGAAAAGATACGGCAAACCTAAAAATGCGGAGGATTTTGCCTATAAAACTCAAATGCTGAATTATGAATTAATGCGTCCGATGTTTGAGGCATTTCAAGTTAATCAAAAAAATGCAACGGGAATAATTCAATGGATGCTAAATTCAGCTTGGCCCGAATTATACTGGCAATTATATGACTCATTTTTAATGCCAAACGGAGCATATTTTGGTGCGAAAAAAGCAAACCAACCAATACAAATAATTTATAATTATGGCGATGAAAATGTTTATTTAGTAAATAATTCACTAAATGATCTTGAAAATCTTTCTGCCGAAATTCAAATTTTTGATATCGACTCAAATTTAATTTTAAGTGAAAAGATTAATTTAAACATCGAAAAAGAATCTTATAAGAAAATATTTGATATCCCCAAAACATTGGCTTTAACAAAGGTATATTTTGTTGACGCAAGAATTTACTGTAAATCAAATGATCTTATAGCAAATAATTTTTATTGGTTATCAACACAAAATGATGTGATGGATTATGAAGCAAAAGTTGAGGGATGGAATTATTATACGCCAAGCAAGCAATACGCGGATTTTAAAGAAATTGAAAATATGCCAAAGTGTGAAATAAAAATTGAATATGAAAAAACTGATAAAAATAATATTGCGATAAAAGCAACTAATATGAATAATAAAATTGCGTTTTTTATTGAAATATTATTGTTTGATAAAAACACAAATGAAGTAATATTGCCGGTGTTGTGGGATGATAACTATTTTAGTCTCTTGCCTAATGAAAACAAAACTATTGAAGCAAAAATATTGAAAAGAGAAATTCTTGACAATTTTGAAGTTAGATTAAAAGGTTGGAATATTATAAAATAAAGGAGAGAAAAAAATGTCAAAATTAGCGGTTAATGGCGGCACTCCGGTTAGAGATACAAAAACAAATCCTTGGCCGGCTTGGCCTGTTTGGGATAAAAATGATGAACAAGGACTGTTGGAAGTTTTGCACAGTGGAATTTGGTCATACAATGGTCCAAAAGAAGTTCAATTCAATAAAATGTTTTCGGAATTCACCGGAACAAAACACACAATATCCGCCGCGAACGGTACTGTTACATTACAATTAGCTCTAGAAGCTCTTGGTATTGGATTAGGAGATGAAGTAATTCTGCCCGGATTAACATGGCAGGCAACTGCCGCAACTGTATTAGATGTTAATGCTACGCCTATTTTGGTCGATATTTGCGAAGACACTTGGTGCATTGATCCAAAAGAAATAGAAAAAGCAATTACTCCAAAAACCAAGGCAATTATTCCAGTTCATCTTTACGGTAATTTTGCGGATATGGACGCGATTATGGAAATTGCAAAAAAACATAATCTTTATGTCTTGGAAGATTGCGCTCATAAACACGGCGGTGAATGGAATGGAAAAAAAGCAGGCAGTATTGGAGATATCGGAAGTTTTAGTTTTCAGCTATCAAAACATTTAACAGCTGGTGAAGGTGGCGCTTTAACTACTAATAATGATGAATTGGCAGAAAAATTAGATGGTTTAAGAAATTGCGGAAGACGACCTGAAAAGGAAGATTTGCAAAATGCTGATAAAGGCGCCGGTGTTTATTTTGATGAAGGAAATTTTATTCAATCGGGGAATTATAGAATTACGGAATTTCAGGCGGCAATTTTAGTCGAAGGGATGAAGAGACTACCTGATCAAAATAAAAATAGAGATGAAAATGGAATTTATGCAAATTCTAAATTGAAAGAAATTCCGGGAATTGTTCCGATGAGAAGAGATGAAAGAGAAACAAAAGTGGCGTATTTTAATTTTTCGTTCAGATATTATAAAGAAAAATTTAAAAACTTGCCCGTCGAAAAATTTAGAAATGCTCTCAGCGCGGAACTTGGTGTTTCAGTTGAAGCATGCTATGAACCTTTGAATAATGCGCCGCTTTATGTTCCGCTTACAAAACCCGCGCGGCATAAATTAAATGAAAAATATTGGAATGATATAAATCCCGCAAGATTTTCGCTTCCGGTTTGTGAAAAAATTTATAAAGAAATTTCCGTTTGTTTTCACCATAAAATACTTATGGGAACAAAGAAAGATATGGACCTTATAGTTGAAGCAATTAAAAAAATATATGACAACGCAGACGAACTAAATTAGAATTGAGGAATAATGAAGAAAATTAATATTGCTTTGATTGGTTGCGGATACATTTCGGAATATCACGCTAAAGGATTAAGCAAGTTGGACAACGTAGAAATTGCAGGTGTTGTAGGCTTGCCAATTGAATCAGCTAAAAATTTTGCGGAAAAATATAATATTAAAAAGTATTCCGATAATTATAAAGATTTTGTAAATGATGAAACAATAGATGCTGTATTAATAAGCACTCCAAATAAATTTCACGCGCCATTTGCTGTTGAATTTTTGCAGAACGGAAAGGATGTTTTTATAGAAAAACCTATGGCAATCAATCCCGATGAAGGTGAAAAAATAAAAAATGCCGCAATTGAAAATAATAAAATTGTTATGGTCGGTCATATGTGGCGCTTTGACGTTGAAGTAAATTTTATTAAAGATTATGTTCAATCTGGCAAACTCGGAAAAATTATAAAAACCAAAGGATACGGAATTCATGAAAATTGGGGTCCGGAAGGTTGGTTTGTGAAAAAAGAGTTAGCCGGCGGCGGAGCTTTGGCAGATATGGGTGTTCATGCAATTGATACAATAAGATTTATATTAGGCGATCCAAAAGCAAAAGAAGTTTACGCAAAAATCGGTACTTATTTTGGGAATTATAATGTAGATGACAGTGGAATAATTGTAATTACTTGGACCAATGGCACAACATCCATAATCGAAAGCGGTTGGTGGCATCCGCACATGGACGGACCCGAAGCAAGTACACAGATATTCGGAACAGAAGGCTACGCTTCGCTTTTTCCAACATTTATTAAATTGAAATCCGGCGAGATTATTGAAGGACCAAAACCGGAAAAAAGTGAACATTGCGATCAAACAATTTATTCGGAACAGATGAAAAACTTTGTTGAAAATATTACCAATAGAAATCAGCCCAATCCGGGGTTTGTAGAAGGACAAGAAGTAATAAAAATTGTTGATGCTGCTTATAATTCTTCAGAAAAAAACGTAATAGTATATTTATAATTTTCGGAGAAATTTTGAAAAAGAAACAAATTATCGGAATCGATTTAGGCGGAACGAATATTAGACTTGGTTTAGTTGAAGAAAGTAAAATTGTAAAAATGTCGGCTGATAAAATTTCTTCAAAAGCCACGCAAGATGTAATAATTAGCGAAATCCTTGAAGCGATATCAAAAATATTTACTAAAGATGTGATAGGCATTGGAATTGGAGTTCCAAGCATTGTTGACATAAAAAATGGTATTGTATATGAGGTTCATAACATTCCTTCATGGAGAGAAGTTCATTTAAAAAGAATTATAGAAGACAAATTTAAAGTTCCAACCTTTGTAAATAATGACGTAAACTGTTTTGTATTAGGCGAAAAACATTTCGGCAAAGGTAAACCCTACAATGATGTAATTGGCTTGGCAATGGGAACCGGCTTAGGAGGCGGAGTTATTATTAATGGAAAATTATATGCCGGGAAAAATTGCGGTGCTGGTGAATTCGGATTGATGAAATATTTGGATAAAAATTATGAATATTACTGTAGCGGACAATTCTTTAATTTCAAACACGGAGTAAAAGGCGAGGATGTTTTATCAAACGCGAAGAACGGAGATATAAATTCGCTTAAAATTTTTGAAGAGTTCGGCGAGCATATGGGAAATCTTATTAATTCAATTATGTATGCGTTAAATCCAGAAATAATAGTTTTAGGTGGTTCAGTCAGTAAAGCTTATAGTTATTTTAAAAATTCGATGTTTAATAAAATTGACGAATACGAATTTAAAACGCAGTTAACCGAGTTAAAAATAGAAAAATCAACACTAAAAAATTCGGCAATTTTAGGTGCTTCTTCACTTATAGAAAATTAAAACTTTTTGATAATTATTTATTAACTTATTCATAATAATAGGTTAATAATGGTTAAGTAATGTTGTGCGGCAGTTAATTATACTGAAGCTTTTTCACTTGACAATCTATATAAATATTGTTAACATTGAATAGCGCAATCGTTTGCACTAATTTAGATCGATTAAAAGTAATTCCAAGAAAAATTTAAAAAAAATCTTTACAGTAATATGAATGGAAAGCTATATTCAAATAATAATCTAAAACACTTAACGGGAGGCAGTATGAAAAAACCTTTGCTGTTTTTATTTATGTTGGTTGTGCTATTTTCTTATTCTAACGGTTATTCACAAATATTCATGGATGGAGACGATACGGATTGGGTTTCTGAACCGGTTTTATTCTCAGCTCCAAACAATGAAGATGGTGTGTTTCCGGCAGAAGTTGGTGCTTGTGTTAGTGATATCGTAGATATCAAAGAAGCAAAAGTTAAAGTAGTTGGTAACGTAATGTTTGGTCTTATAAGATTTTGGGGCGGTCCGGCTTGGCCAAATAATGCTTATCAAAATGATCACGGCGGCGTAATTTATACCGAATCAAGAGGTTATTATCACTTTTTGATTGATCTTGATAATGATGCAACAACTGGCTGGAACACTGCTTGGTATGAAGCACATTATACTCCTGTTGGATATTTGATTTCTCAAGCCGTTGCAGGTCAAGAAGCTCTTGGCGCAGAAGTAATGCAGGAATGGGGTTCCAGAACAAACGATGCTTGGAAAGTCGCAAACGAAGGTGCGGTTCCTGTTAGAGGAATTGATCATTGGTTTGCTGATTATTCTGAATATAATGGTGAAACAGACCTAGGTTCTGATTATGAAATGTTGAATATTTCCGTTCCAAATGCAGATTCTGCAAAAATGATGGGATGGCAAGGATCAGCAAAAATAAACAGCAGCGATGACCCAACATTAGTTAGCGATAAAATGTCATATTGGGTAGGTCATGCTTGGGGTAATGATTTCTTGGAATTTGGATTTGAATTAACTCCTTTAAAGCAATATTTTGCTAATAAAGGAATCAGCTATTTTAATCCCGGTGATGTAATTGGAATTTGCGGTATGACAGAAACTCCAATCGATGATTGGGGTGTAGATATGACAACGAGAGGCGAATATACTTTACCAACTGAAATGACAACTCGTCCAAATGTATTTACCTTTGACGGTGATGATTCTGACTGGGCTGGTTTACCTGTTATTTTAAGCGCTCCAAATAACGAAGACGGTGTTTTTCCTGCAGAAGTTGGCGCCGTTGTAAGTGATATTGTTGATATTAAAGAAGTAAAAGCTAAAATTGACGGTGAAAACGTTTACTGGTTATTAAGAATGTGGGGCGGACCTTGCTGGCCAAATAATGCTTATCAAAATGACCACGGCGGCGTTATCTATCCGGAATCAAGAGGTTACTACCATATTTTAATGGATATAGATAATGATGTTACAACCGGATGGGATGTTGCTTGGTACGAAGCTCATTATACTCCTGTTGGTTATTTGATTTCACAAGCTGTTGAAGGACAAGCAGCATTAGGCGCAGAGGTTATGTTGGAATGGGGCGGCAGAACAAATGATGATTGGAAAGTCGCTAATGAAGGCGCTGCGCCAATTAGAGGATTAGATTATTGGATTGCTGACTATTCAGAATACCAAAGTCAAACAGACCTTGGCTCAGATTATGAAATTTCCAATTTTGAAGTTATGGATAAAGACAGTACAACCATTCTTCAACATGACGGTTTATTGTTATGTAATTCAAGCGATGATGAAACAATAATTGACGGAAATCCAGATTGGATGGCACACGCTTGGGGAAATGATTTCATCGAAGTTGGTATGTCATTGCGTTCAATTAAAACATACTATAAAAACAAAACCGGTGTGGATTATTTCAATGCTGGTGATGTAATTGCTATTTGCGGTATGAATGAAACTCCAATTGATGATTGGGGTGTTGATATTACAACTCGCGGTGAAATAACCGTATTAACAGATGTTAAACAAGATTCTAAAAATATAATTTCAGATAATTTTGTACTAAGCAATAACTACCCGAATCCTTTCAACCCAGAAACAAATATTAGTTTTTCAGTTCCAAAAGTTTCAGAAATTTCTTTGGTAGTTTATAATTCATTAGGACAAAAAGTAAAAACACTTGTAAGTGGTAAAATGATCTCCGGTTATCATTCAGTTGTATGGAATGGTAAAAATGAATTTGGAAACAGCGTTCCAAGCGGTATCTATTATTACAGATTGGAAGCAGGTTCAAACTCAATTACCAAAAGAATGGTACTATTGAAGTAATTTCATCTTTTGCTGTGAATGGGGATAATTCTCCATTCACAGTTTTATCTTTTAAATTCATTATAAATTATAAAACTCTATGTTGAGAAAACTACTGTTAAAGAATATATTAATTTTGATCATTTCCGTGTTTTCTTTTTGGAGCTGTTTATCAAAAAATGAAAACCCCCAGCTTGCGGAATTTGAGAACGGAAATGTTTTACAAAGTGAATACATTGAACACTTTTTGCTAAGCACAAAATTTAAACCTGATCAGCAGCCGACAATAGAAAATCTACAAGAAATAGTTTCAAATAAAGCGCTTGAAAAAATTTCAGTAATCGAAGCTCTTTCCAAAAACATCGATAAGGATTCAACTTATCTCAGCATTATTGAAAATAATCAGCGTCGCTTGTATTATCAAAATTATATTCAAAAGCAGATTAGTGAGAAAATGATTACCGATAGTGTGGTAAATAAATTTTATTCTGAATTTACACCTCAATATAGAATGAGTTATATAATGCGACCTTTTCTCGATTCATCCTCTGATGAATTTCATGTATCTCAGTTGAAAGAAATAAATTCGGCATATTCAGAATTGCAAAAAGGTAAAAAATTTGAAGAAGTAGCAGCTAATTTTTCACAGGATATTTCTACAAATAAAAAAGGTGGTGATTTAGGATGGATAATAAGAGAATCTATTGGCGATGAAGAAATTAGAAAAGTGATGGATACGCTCAAAGATTTTACGTATTCTAAACCATTCAAAGGAATTGGTGGCTATTATATTTTATATAAAGGTGATAAAAGAGAAGTACAAGTTCCTCCATTGGATGAAATAAAGCAAAAAATTTGGCAAACACTTTTTCATAGCAGAAGAATATATATTCAAAAGTATGTTGATAATAAAGTTGAAGAATTATCTCAACAATATAATTTGGTAGTTTACAATGATAAAATTGAAAACTTTTTAAAAAAATTGGAAAGTTCAAATTCTGCTGACCTAAATTTTGAAGAAATTTTAAAAACTAATCCTAATTTGGTATTGGCGGAATATAACGGCGGTAAAATATTACTATCAAATATATTTGCCGATAGAAAAAAATCACCTACAAACAGAAGCGAATTTTGGCAGAGATTTACAACAATTAAAGAGCAGCATATTATTGCAAAATTTGTCAGCGAATCTAATGATACTGTTGACAGCGAATTGCAGAATCAAATTGAAATAATGAAGTCTTCATTATTGAGATCGCTACTTTATCAAAAAGAAGTAAAAGATAAAGTTGAAGAAGCAATGAAAAATGCAGCCGATTTGCAGAATTTAGAAAAAGTTAAATATAGAGCGGAAAAAGAAAAATCACTGCGCTCTGAATTTGAAAATTATCTTAAAAATAAATATAAATTTAAGTTTATTGATTCTAATTTTGATGAGTCAATTAAAAAGGCAAGTGAACAAAAAAATAAGCAAAATTTAACGAAGTAAAACATAACTGAAATAATTATTTTTTGATTAAACATTTTACAAATTTATTTTAACAATAGTGAGTTTAGAATGATATTGTTCAATAACAAATCAATATTTTCATTCATACTATCAATTATATTTCTATCACACTTAACATTGTTTGCCGGCTCAACCGGAAAGATTGGCGGAAAAGTAATAGATGCAAGAACGGGCGAACCTTTATTCGGTGTAAACGTAGTTGTATTAAATGCCGGAGGAATAGGTTCGGCAACTGATGTTAATGGTGAATATATAATAATAAACCTTCAGCCCAATACATATACTTTGAGATTTTCAATGATCGGCTATAAAACATTGGAAATTTCAGACGTTCGCGTTTATATCGATAGAACTGTGGATGTGGATATTAAATTGGAAGAAGCGGTAATTGAAGGTGAAGTCGTTTTGGTTGAAGCAAAAAGAGAAGCCGTTGAATTGGACAGAACCAATTCGGCTTCATATGTAAACAGCGATGAGATTGAATCTCTGCCGGTTTCCACATTGGATGAAGTAATTCAGCTGCAAGCCGGCGTAATTAAAGATGCCAGCGGTAATTTGCACATTAGAGGCGGCAGATCTAGAGAAATTTCATATATGATTGATGGTGTTCCGGTTACTAATACTTTTAGTCAAAGCGGCGGTTCAAATGTTAATGTGGAAAATAATTTTATTCAGGAACTCCAAGTTATTACCGGAACGTTTAACGCTGAATACGGATCAGCACAATCCGGTGTAATTAATGTGGTTACAAAAGTACCGGATCAGTTTTACTCTGGTACAATTGAAGCATTATCAGGCGGATATTACTCGCCAAATTCTCCTATGTACATTGGCGGTTTGACAGATTTCGATCCTTTTAATGAAAGTGAAGTAAAATTTTCAGTTTCTGCTCCATTCAAATTTTTACCTGAAAGTTTGGGAAAATTAGGTTTATTGGTAAATGGAAGAATTGAAAATTCAAAAGGATATTTAAATGGTCAAAGAAGATTTATGCCTGAAGACGGTTGGGAAATTGCAGTTTACAGAGAATGGTATAGAGCAAGATTCGATCCTCCCGATCCATTGGTAATTCCATTACCCGATTCTTTGCATACAGGTAATGGCGACATTGTTCATATGGAAACTTACAAGAACTACAATTTTAACACTAAATTGGTTTACCAGCCGTTTGGCGGACTGACAACATCATATAGCATATTTTACAGCAATATCGAATCAAAAGATTTCAGTAATAGTTGGAAATTTGCCCCTGACGCTTTGCCGACTACTTATACAAATAACATGACACATATGTTTGTTATTACACATACACCTACTGATAATATTTATTACAATTTGCGTTATTCATTCCAAATGAATGATGAAAAAGAATATATGTATGAAAACGCGCAAGATCCAAGATACCAATTAAATGCAGTTAATCAATGGGATCCGGGAGCAAGCACGGGATTTGATTACGGCGGTCTCGCAAGCTGGGATAGAAATTGGTTCGAACAAAAAATTCATTTGGTAAACGGTGATCTTACATGGCAGATAAACAAGGTTTTAGAAGTTAAACTTGGTTTTGAAGGTAAATCATACAACATTCATTATAAAAATGCTCCAATGAAAGAAGTTCTTGGTCACGAAATTATGCAGTTCCCTTATACTCAAAGTGAAATTAGAGCATTTGAGCTGCCATATAATGAATTTAAAGAAGCTACAAGAAATTATTTATACGGTACAATTCTCTTAAGAGAGGCAAGTCCCGATAGTTCTGCCGATGATTTATTTTATGTAGATTATTCGAGGAAACCTATAGAAGGCGCTGCATTTGCACAAACAACTTTGAATATGGGTGAAATTGTATTGAATGCGGGATTCAGATTTGATTATTTTGATTCCAGAGATAGATATGCGCCGACTTACTCAAATGTTTTGCCGGAACTAGTTGGTGATGATAGATATTATGTAGATGTTAAAAGTAAATATCAGTTTAGTCCTAGATTGGGATTATCGTTCCCAATTTCAGATGGCGGAGCTTTGAGACTTTCGTACGGACATTTTTTCCAAACTCCAAGTTATGAGAAAATGTTTGACAATCCGGTTCTTCCTCACTACAATCAATTCAGCATTGCAAATAGAACAATTGGAAATCCGAATTTAAAACCTGAAAAAACTGTTCAATATGAAATTGGCGTTCAGCAAACTCTTACGCAAGAGCTTTCGATGGAAATGAGCGTATATTATAAAGATATTCGCGATTTATTGGGTATTGAATTATTGACACTCAGCAATGCGACTGCTTTTAGCCGATATATAAATAAAGAATATGGTCATTCTTCAGGTGTTACGTTCGCGTTAAACTACAGATCAGCAGATAATAGATTTTCCGGCGGATTGGATTATACTTATATGGTTGCAAAAGGCTCATCTTCATCATCTGATGCTTTATTAGCCGTACAAATACTTTCCGGACCAAGTCAAGGAGCTTATACTTTAGCAACAAGAAATATTGAATTTTTAGATTGGGATCAAACACATTCTTTGAATGCTACTTTCAGTATGAGACCTTGGGACAGAACAGTACTGAGTATTTTGGGCAGATTAGGTTCTGCATTGCCGTATACGCCTTCAACTATAGATTATGCTTTGGAGCTTCCAAGTGGTTGGTGGGCTAATATTGATCGTAGACCAATTAGATGGAACGTTGACATGAAACTTTCTAACGGTTTTACATTATTTAATTTAGATTTCATTGCAAGTATTAATGTTTATAACATATTTAATCATCTTGAACAAAATGTTGTTAATTCAATTACCGGAGAAGCTGGTCCAAACGCATATATTCCGGAAATTGGAAAAAGACGATACGAAAGAATTGATGAAGTTGGAGCTTTTACACATGAAGAAGCTGATTATAATCCGTCTTGGTATTCTCGACCAAGATTTATTCAAGTTGGGTTAGGCATTCAATTTTAGAAAAAAAATTAAAAGACGATATATGAAAACACAAAAATTACTATTATTATTTCTCATTTTTTGCTTAGCGGTAAATGTTAATGCACAAGTTGATTCTAAAGATTTGGGCTACAATACAGATGCAAATAAACGCGGTTCAAGCGCTGCGGCAATGTTGGGAATTGGAATAGGTGCAAGAGCGGAAGCAATTGGTGGTGCCTTTGTTGCAATTGCGGATGATCCCTCGGCACTGTATTGGAATCCTGCTGGGATTACTCAGCTTTCATCTATCTCCGTACAGGTTACAAAAACGGATTGGTTCGTAGACACTGATTTAAGTTCTTTAGGTTTTGTAGTTCCGCTGCAGTCTTTAGGCGGAGCGTTAGGCTTTCACTTAGCAATGTTGAATTATGGTGAAAATCCTGTTAGAACTGTTTTTCGTCCGGAAGGTAACGGTGAAACATATTCTGCGTCTGATTTTGTCGCCGGTTTGTATTATGCAATGAATATAACGGACAGAGTTTCTGCAAGCGTTGGAGCTAAATATTTTAGACAAAGTATTTGGCATGTAAGCGGATCGGCAATTGGTTTTGATATGGCTATTTTATTTCAAACGCCAATTGAAGGATTAAAGTTAGGCGGAACAATTAGTAATTTGGGTGCTGAATTCGGATTATCCGGCAGAGATTTAACAGGCATTATTGATGTTGACGGTAGAAAAACAATTTATCTAAATAATGATAATGTGCCAATAAATCTTGCGACAGAAACTTATGCGCTTCCATTATTATTCAGATTTGGAATTGCGTATCAATATAATCTAAATGAAAGTAATGCCATAACCATTGCAAGTAATCTTAACCACCCGAGCAATAATGTTGAAACTGTTGATTTGGGAATGGAAGCCAAAGTATTAAACGCATTTTACTTACGCGCCGGATACCAATCGTTATTCGCAGAAAGCGCCCAAAACGGTTTAACTTTAGGCGCCGGATTAAATTATAAAATTCTTGATATGGCAACTATAATTGTAGACTATTCTTGGTCTGATTGGGGCGTATTAAGTTCGGTAAATAGATTTTCAATTGGAATTAGTGCATATTAAAAAATAAAATTTTATAGAATTAGTAAACAGGAGATTTTAAGTGTTATTACTTATAAAATTTAGAGATACTTTAAAATTATATTTAACAATATTTCTAACAATTTTAACTTTTGTATCTTCATCAAGCGTAATATATGCCCAGGTTTCCGGATCAACATCCGATTCACATCCAATGCATTGGGCAAGATATTGGGCAAGAGGACTATTTGACAGAAACTTAATTTATACATCAGCTTGGAATGTTGGAAATATTACCGATGCCGGAATGCAGGGCGGAGTAGGTATGAGATGGCCAGGAAGCGAAGGATTGAATTATGTCTCGGCAGCTAATTTTTTGGTTGCAGCCTACGTAACTGATATGTCTGCTTTGGAAGGCAAGGTAGTTCCTGAAACATGGGATGGCGAACAGTTTGGAATTTTAAGCGATGCCTATTTGCCTCACGTTAGCAATGCAACGGTTGCACAGTTGTCATCCGATAGAACACACCAGCAAATTTGGCAGCCGATACCAGGCTGGTTTAATGATGGATTTTACGGTTACATTTGGGGAATAAATGAAGATGTTAACGGTGACGGTGAACTTGCTCCAAGTGAAGATGTTAATTTCAACGGCATTCTTGATCTAAATCTTGATCCGCCTTCAGGTATTTTGAAAAGTATGGCGATTAGTACAGATAAAAGAACTTGGCCGCAATATTGGCCGGGTGGATCTTATATTGGTGATCCTAGACCGCCGGCAGGCAGACCGCCAAGAACAATTACAGCAGGACCCAGAGCCGGAAAATGGAATGGCGAGTATAAAGCCGGCACAATTGCTGATCAAGAAACGGTTTATATGATGGACGATCATGAAAATGATTATTGGGAAGATTATACTACTTTAAGATATTGGCCAATGAAGAACTCTGACGGAACACCAAATACAACTAAATGGAAAGACCCCGACGTAAATAAATTAAGTATAAGAGGAATGGGTGTTGAAGTAGAATCAAGATCATATGCATGGTTTCATCCATTGGCTGAAGATATTTTGGTTTCGGTTTACAGAATTAGAAATTACAGCGATTATACTTTGAGTAGAGTTGTTACTGGTATGTGGGCAGACGCTAGTATTGTTCAGGGTACCTTTAACGCTACAGATTATGTTGTTGCCGAATTTGGAACAGGAGATGAAGGTAGATTGGCTTTTGATATTTTATATCAATGGCATAAATTCCCTGATCAGTTAAATACTTACCAAAAAGTTGGCGTATTTGGATTTGCTTTCTTGGAAAGTCCGGGAATTGAAGATAATGCTGTTGATGATGATAAAGACGGTTTAGTAGATGAAAGTATGTTTGATAAAATTGATAATGATGGCGATTGGCGGCCATTCAGTGATACAGGATTATTAAACATTGCCGGTACGGAGGGAAATAGCAAATGGGATACAGAAGATAAAAATCTTAATGGAGCTCTTGATCCGGGCGAAGATCTAAATAAAAATGATAAACTTGATTTTGAACCCGTAAATGATGATAGAGGAACCGATGGTATTGGACCTGATGAAAACGGATGGCCCGGACCGGATGCAGACGGTTCCGAAACAAACGGAAGAATAGATATTGGAGAACCTAATTACGATATTACTGATATTGACGAAGCTGATCAAGCTGGTTTAGGTCATATTTATGTTTATGAATCAAATAAGGAATTAAGAAATCAAAAGGGATTTTGGGAAAAATATTTAAGCAAAGTTGAAGATCCTGAAATTGAAGAAACAGATGATGACATAGTTTTTATATTTGGCGCAAAAGATGTAAAATTGGAAACAACAGACGCACTTGAGCAAGCCCAAAGACCGGTTTGGAAAAGATTTACTATTGCGCTTTTAATGGGTGAAGATCAAGAAGATATTGTCAGAAATAAATCTACAATGCAAAGTATTTATAATGATAATTATAAGTTCTTGACTCCGCCATTGCAGCCAACATTAATATCCAACGTATCTGATAGAAAAGTACAATTATACTGGGATACAGAAGCCGAATATTCGAAAGATCCGTTTTTTGGTTTGGATTTTAACGGATATAGATTATACAAAAGTACAGATCCGGATTTTCTTGATATCAAGACAGTTACAGATGCATTTGGAAATGTCTTGCTGTTTGAACCATTAGAAATTTTTGACAGATCAGATGACGGTTTAAGAGGGGCTCATCCAATTCCATTCCCCAATTTAGGTGTTCATTATGATATGGGAAATAACAGTGGATTAAAACATTCTTATGTAGATACTTTAGTTGATAATGGACGAACTTATTATTATGCGGTTACTTCAATTGATGCAGGTAATGATTTTGATTTCTATGATAGAGGAATTGTTTCTGAATATTACCCGCTTCAGGCAATGCCGAGTGAATGCGCATTTAATATTACAGTAAACGAATTAGGCGACGTTGTATATCGTGATCGAAATACCGCTGTTTGCAAACCTATGGAATCAGCAGCTGGTTATACCGAACCGTTTGTTGATTCTTTAAAGATTAATCATGCAAGCGGATATGCAAGGGGTGGTACCTTTAATATTGATGTCTACAATAAAAATCATGCTTCAGATCATTTAGGTGAAACTTATCGATTAACTTTCAAGGATGATGGATGGTTAACAAATAAAACACCGCTTTATAAATGGGGAAGTACTCGAGGTATAACCTGTATAAACATTTCTACTGGTGATACAATGTTTAACTATATTTACCCGGGTCCATCAGCATTCCATGATAATGCTTATAAAGAAATGGAAAAAGGTGTGTACCAAGGAATTAAATATGATTTTGATTTTCCATCTGAAGATATCGTAGATAATGATAATGATACTGAAAGAGAAATAAAAGTTATTACTTGGGACAAATATGGCAAAGCAACAACAGCATGGAAACAATGGGCAACAGATACAAAATCCAATTTACGCTGTAATGCAATAGAACTGCCACCGGGAAGTTATGCATTGCCAAGGGATTTTGACGTTGTAGTTTATGATCACGTTGTTGATACTTCCTATGCTCCGTTAAATTCTCTAGTTTTTACAAGTTATCCAATTAACTTTGCGGTTTGGGATGTAACAGATCCAAACAATAAATTTAAAATGAAAATTAGCGTGGCTTATGAGAAAAATCGTACAAATGGAAATTATCTGCCACCTGAAATGTATGGTCAAATTTGGGACAGTACAAGAATTGTAATCAGATTTCCAAGACCGGCTACATATACGGGCAATGATAAACAGTATGCTTCTTATAATTTAAGATTTTTGAAACCTGATTTTGCGAGAAAAGACCCAGCTGTTATTCCGCCTGCCGCTGGAGATGTTTATAGTTTTAGAACAATAAGGAATCCAACCGAGCAGGATACATTCTACTATACTATTGATGGTGGAGAATGGAAAGCTACTGATGTTAAATATACAGAAGATAAAAAAGTATATGTTGTACCAGATCCTTATGTTGCAGCAAATACACTTGAGGCAATATATGAGCTGGCAGGTAATTCTCAAAGACGTGTTGACTTTGTAAATCTGCCGCCTAAATGCACAATTTATATATTTACCGCAAGCGGTGAATTAGTTAAAAAGATTGAACACGAAGACGCGTATGATGTTGGAAGACACGCTTGGGATTTAACAACAGAAGACGGACCGGAAGTTGCTTTCGGAATGTATTTCTTTGTTGTTGAATCAAAAGGATTGAAAACACAAAGAGGAAAATTTGCTATTATTAAGTAGTAAAAATCAGAGGTAAGTGTAATTTTGAAAATTCTTATTCACAAAATTTTTAACCCGGTCATTCTGTTAGTGATCGGGTTATTTTTTTTATCATGCTCCAGTGATAAAATTCCCGAAGATCAAATTATCGCTAAAGTCGGCGATAAAATTATAACTGCCGATGAATTTAAATCAAGTTATGAATTCAGCTTAAAGACTTTAAGACTGGGACCAAACCCAAGAAAACAATATTTGGATTATATGATTAATGAACTCCTAATCTCAAATGAAGGATACGCGCAAGGTTTTAATAAAAGCAAATATGTTTCCGATAGAATGAAAAATAGAACCGAAAATAATTTGCTTGAATCATTTTATCTTAAACATGTACACGCTAAAGTTAAAGTTCCTGATGAAAAAGTTGAAGACGCGTTAAAAAAAGCGAGTGTGAAATTCAGACTGCTCATCTATCCAACTCCATCATTACAAAAAGCTGCCGAAGTCTATGATCAAGCTTCTTTATCAAATTTAGGTGATTATATTGACAAGCAGATCAAAAAATTGGAAGTTAAAAATGTAAAAAGGGAAAATTTTGAAAGCGATTGGATGGATTATATGGAGATGCCTCCGGAAATGTTTGCTTATATTCAAAATTTAGAAATGGGAAAACCATCCGAACCCGTTCCGTTCAATAATGGATACGCTATTTTTCAAGTAATTGAAATAAAAAGAGAAGCAATCAAAACCGATGAATTAAAATACGGCGCTAAACGAAAAAAAATGTATGTTCGACTTTATAATGTTGAATCTGATAAAATTGTTCATAAAGTAATGGATTCACTGCTTACACCATTGGATATAAGATTGAGCAATTCAACAATTGATCAAATGCTTAAGCCCATGATGGAATGGATTGACGCCGGCGTCACAAAGAAAGGTTCAATAGTTAAAAATTTGCAGCAGACTTCCGATACTTCCAAAAATTATTTGAAACAGCTTAAAAAATTATTGCCGCAAAAATTGTATTCTTCGGTTGATGGAACAACAACTGTTGAAGACTATTTAAACTATATGAATTATCATAGGAAAAATATTATTGAAAGTAAGGATTTGAATGATCTAAAAAATAGGCTTATTACTGAAATTGGAACAATGATAAAAAACAAAAAGTTTATTGACATTGCTAAAAATGAAGGTTTTTTAGATTCTTCAAAAGTCAAAAATGATCTGGAGATTTGGGAAGAAAAATGGACCTATGATGTTTTCAGAGATCATTTAGTACAAAGCATAAATGTTACGGATGAAGAAATGAAAAGCTACTTCAAACATAGATGGAAAGAACTGCCAATATCTGATGTTGATACGACAAAATTTTATAAATACAAAGATGATGTCTATAACGCGATTTTGTTCGAAAAGCATAAAGCCATTATAGATAAAGACCTTGAAGAATTTAAGAAAAAATATGATGTTTGGATTAATTATGACCTTTTAAATAAACTGCAGTTGAACGATACAAATAAGTCTAATGAAACATCGGTTTTGGTTATTAAGAATTTTACGGGAGAATTTTTAGTCCCTACCGTTGATACAAAATGGTTATATTATTAAAATAATTAAGTTTAGTTATGAAAATAAAAAATAAAATACAAAAAAAGATTTTCTTTGTTATTGGAATTTTAACCGCGTTTTCATGTTCAAATAATATTGAAAGTTATAATTCCGCAATCATCAAATCAGAATTTATTTATGAAATATCTGATGCGCAAACTCCGCAATGCCATGCCTCAACAATTGCCGTAAGCGGAAAAAACATTGTCGCGTCTTGGTTTGGCGGAACACATGAAAAAAATCCCGATGTTGGAATATGGGTAGCAATAAAGGAAAATGACAATTGGTCAAAACCTGTTGAAGTTGTAAACGGAGTTCAAAAAGACGGAAGCAGATTTCCTTGTTGGAATCCGGTTTTATTTCAACCAAAAAATGGACCTTTATTTTTATTTTACAAAGTTGGTCCAAGTCCCAGAGAATGGTGGGGACTTTATTTAACATCAACCGATAATGGAAAACATTGGTCCGAACCTGTTTTACTCCCAAAAGAAATTTACGGTCCAATTAAAAACAAGCCTGTGCAATTGGAAAATGGTTTGATTCTTTCACCCACAAGCACGGAACATGATGGCTGGAAAATTCAAATTGAAAAAAGTTCAGACTTGGGCAAAACTTGGAGCACTTCGGGCGATCTAAACGACGGAAAAGAATTTGGCGCAATTCAACCAACGATTTTAATTCATCAAAATAATAAAATACAATTATTATGTAGAACTGAAAATGAAGTAATTTCACAAGTTTGGTCGAATGATAATGGCAAAACATGGGATAAAATGAGATCGTTAAATTTACCCAATCCTAATTCCGGTATTGACGCTGTTACTTTAAAGGACGGTCGTCATTTATTGGTTTATAATCCAACTACAAAAAATTGGGGAGACAGAGTTCCATTATCAATTGCCATTTCCAATGACGGAATTACATGGAATAAAATTTTAGATTTGGAAAAAGTTTCGGATGCAAAAAATACAGATAAAGAAGAATATTCATATCCTTCGGTAATTCAGGCAAACGACGGTAAAGTTCATATAGTTTATACATGGAACAGAAAAACGGTTAAATATGTTTTATTAGACCCGGAAAAAATTTAAATAATTCGGAAAGATAAAATGAAAAATCAAAAATTAATTGTAATGTTTTTATTGCTGTCATTTATTATTGTACAGAATTATTCCGCACAAAATTTTCAAGTTGGTGCTTCGGTTAAAAATATTACGCCCGATCCGCTGCTTCCGGTTTCCGGCGGAGTTGGAATACCCAATACTGCGGAAATAAAAAAAGGTGAATTAACAACTCGCGCATTGGTTATAATTAAAGGCGAAGTAAAAATTGCTATTGTCTCAATTGATAATTTAGGAGTTCCCAAAATAATTGGAGATAGAATTAGGGAAAAAATTCCATCAATTAAACCGGAAAATATTTTAATTGGCGCGACTCATACGCACAGCGCTCCCGATTTATATGGTTTTGCCGATGAACAAGGAAACAGCGGCGCCGATTTAAATTACATCCAATTTGTTGTAGATAAAACTGCTGAAGCCATAAACGAGGCTTTAAATAATATAAAACCCGCAGAACTTAAAATTTCAGTTAATGAAATAAAAGGGAAAATTGCCTATAATTCTTATGCCCCTAAGTTATACGATCCAAGATGCGGTATAATGCAGTTCATTTCTACAAAGGATAATAATGTAATTTCAACACTTATTAATTATGCAATTCATCCTGAAGTTATTGGAAGTGAACGTGGAATTTGTACGCCTGATCTTATTGGACCTTTATATAATAAAATAGAATCTAAAGAAGGCGGAGTCGCAATATTTCTAAATAGCGCGCAAGGTGGAATGGTTACGGCAGATAACAGACTTGATGATGGTAAAGAAGCAAATGATTGGAATGAATGCATTAGAATTGGTGAATTATTAGCTGATGAATCATTAAGAATTATTTCAGACGCGCAAATTCAAACAGATCCGGTTATTAATATTGCTTCAAAGGAAGTAACCTTTCCAATTGAAACAGATTTGATGAAATTTATTCTCAAACACTCAATAATTGATTACAAAATTCCAAACGCAGAACAAATATCGACAACAATAAATTTGATTAATATCGGAACCGCACAAATCATTACAATTCCAGGAGAGGCACTTCCGAATATCGGCTTTTACATCAAAAGAAAAATGAAAACAAAAAATCCATTTTTGTTTGGTCTAACAAATGATGCTTACGGTTACATTTTAACTAAAGAAGATTTCAACAGTTTTAATACCTATAATTATATTTCCAGAACAAGTTTGGGTGAAAGAACCGGTGAAATTTTGGTAAACGAAATTATGGATTTAATTAAAAATAATAAAGGATCTGAATAATCCTTACTAAAATAGAATTTAATATTATGAAGAAAATTACTGTTGTTTTATTGCTTACTTTCAGCGCATTCTTAAATGCACAAAATACTATTAGCATTGACGGAAATTTTGACGATTGGCAAAATATACCAATTGCCGTTAGTGATACTTCAAATAATGTTCATGATACAGATGGATACTCGGAAGGCGGCGTTCCGTCACAGTTTATAAACTATTCGGACGTTGACTTATTAGAAGTAAAATTTACTAACGACGACAAAGCTTTATACGGTTACATGAAATCCGCAGGTAAAATTGGAAAAACATCTTCAACAAATGACGGACATACAAAAGCAGGAAGATATTATTTTATATTTACAATTGATGTAGATGATAACGAAATTACCGGTTATCCGCTGCGTGAAGGAGGATATTATCCGGATAGTAAAGGTTTTGATATGAATATGGAAGTAGAATTTTACAATGGTACATTTAATACAGGCCATTATCTTAATCATGAATATATTTCAGAACAAGACTATAACGCAAATTGGGAAAATGATTTGTCCCAAGGAATAGTCAGATTAGCTCCGGGAACTTACGAATGGTATTCGCAATGGGTAATGTTTGAAGATTCCAGTTATGTTGTCGTTGAAGACAAGGGTCCTGTGTACCAAGGAATTATTAAAATAGCAGTTTCTGAAGATGGACACGAGGCAGAAATTTGCGCTCCATTTTGGGGATTTCTAAAAACTCCGGAAGGAAAAAATATTATTGATGTTGGTCAGAACATAATTGTTTCTGCCTCTCTTGAAGCAAGCGGCGAATTATCTGAAGAGGCAATTAAATTGGGCTATGTTCCAGGGAGCAAATCTGTGTGGGGATCGAATACGGCAGAACCTTTTAAATATTTTGTAAAGTCTAACACCGTTGGTGTTAAGGATGAAATGGTATCTTCGGATTATAATCTTTATCAAAATTATCCTAATCCGTTTAATCCAATTACAAAAATTGAATATGTAATTCCTTCAATTAAGAAAATTGAAAAGTTAAGTATTGATATGAATGAGCAGGCATCCGTTCAATTAATTATTTATGATGCTTTAGGCAATGCAGTTAAAACTCTTGTTAATCAAAATCAGCTTCCCGGGAAATATAAAGTTGAGTTTGACGGAAGCTTGCTTTCAAGCGGAGTTTACTTTTACCAATTAAAAAGTGATCAGTTCATTCAAACAAAAAAGATGTTATTATTAAAATAAATTAACAATGAAAAAATATTTTTTTTCTTTGTATTAACACTTTTCATTTATACATCAAGTATATTATTCTCTCAGACTGAAATTCCGCGGCAAACCGATTTTACAATATGTGAGCAATTTCTTGAAATTTCTAAAAAATTCAACAAATATAAAGTTATACTAAAACCTGATAAAGATTCATCAGAATATTGGGCAGGAGCTCCGAGTGTTGTTAAGGATGACAATGGAATTTTTTGGCTTGCCGCAAGAATGAGAAGTCCTTTATATCCAAGAGGTTTGCGCGGTTATGAAATTAGAATATTGAAAAGTCACGACGGTGAAAACTTTGAATACTATCACTCAATCTTTAAAGATGATGTTCCAATAAAAGGATTTGAAAGGCCTTCATTATTAATTGATCCGATTACAAAAAAATTTAAGTTATATGTCTGCGGACCATGGGAAAATGATAATTGGAGTATTTTGAAATTTAACGACACAGATGATCTTAAATTAATTGACTTAAAATCTATTCACCCTGTCATTGCTCCAAAAAATAAAAATTACGAACGCGAAATAATTGTTAGAGAATATAAAGATCCTTTCATAATTTATGTGAATAAAAAATTTCATTGTTATGTTACGGGTTATGTAAGAGAAAATGAAAGGATTTTTCATTTTGAAAGTTTAGATGGTGAAATTTGGAAACCCTCAGGAAATGAAAAAGAACCGGTAATGGAATTAAGCAAATGGCATAATTTTTTTGTAAGACCTTCATCCGTACTGACTTTAGGCATTGGTTACTTATTTATTTATGAAGGCTCAAATATTAATTGGTATGATCCGGTTTATAATATAGCGACCGGAATTGGCTTTACGTTTGATCTGCATAAAATTATAGACCTTACCGAAACATCTCCATTAATTACAAACTTTTCAAATGGTGATTTTCATACATTTAGATACTCACATTGGCTTTGGGAAAAAAATGAAATTTGGATTTATGCCGAAGTCTCAAATACAAATAATACAAATGAAATTAGGCTTTATAAAATTCAATTAAATTAACAATTCAATTATGAGGGAAAAAGAATGAAACCGCAAAATCACAAAAAGTTTTTAAGTTATATTCAGATTTTAGCATTAGTATTTTTTATATCAAATTTATTATTTGCTCAGGAAGAAGGAAATCCAAAATTAACTGAAGTTTGGGATCCGGTTCCTCCGATTATAACACCTGGTGAAAAAAACTGCATGCCGCCATCCGACGCAATTGTATTATTTGACGGAACAAATTTAGATGAATGGGAAAATGTAAAAGGTGGTGAAGCCAAGTGGCTTTTAGGCGATGGTGCAATGACAGCTGTAAAGAAAACCGGAAGCATAAAGACAAAAAAAGTTTTCGGCGATTGTCAATTACATATTGAATGGAGAACACCTGAAAAAGTTGAAGGAGACGGACAAGGAAGAGGAAACAGCGGAATATTTTTGCAGGACAGATATGAAGTACAGGTTTTGGATTCTTACAATAATGTTACTTATTCCAATGGTCAAGCCGCCAGCATTTATAAACAGCATATTCCTTTGGTAAATGTCTGTAAACGTCCCGGCGAATGGCAGACTTATGATATTTTTTACAACGCACCAATTTTTAAAGATAACGGCGATGTAGAAAAACCGGCTTACATAACTGTTGTACAAAATGGCGTTCTAGTACAAAATCATGTAGAGATAAAAGGAACAACTGTTTATATTGGTCAGCCAAAGTACGAAAAACACAATGCCAAAGAACCAATTTCACTGCAGGATCATGGAAATCCTACTAGTTACAGAAATATTTGGATTAGAGAATTATAATTTTTATCATTTATTAAATGAGGTTCAATATGAATTATTTAAAAATAACATTTTTACTTCTAATATTGGTTGCTGTTTCATGTTCGAAAAAAGAAGTGTCAATAAAAAATATTGGACCTCAATCCGATGGAAGTTTTCTTGTTCCAAGCAATCAGATTTTAAGACCGGAAGGAGTACAAATCTATTTTCCTGGAAGACCCGTTGATCTTGATCTAAGCAAGGATGGAAAAACGCTGGCTGTTTTAAATATCAGCTCATTGGAAATAATAAATGTTGATTCGCAAAAAATTAGTCAAACACTGCATATCGGCGGCGGTGCGTCTTTTAACGGAGTGAAATTTTCCTCGGATCAAAATTACATTTACGCAAGTCAGGCAAGAGACAGAATTTTAATCGCAAAAAAAAATGCGGACAATCAATGGCAATGGGATAATTCCATACAATTCAAAGAATTAAAAATTGGCGGGTTTGCTGTTCCGGGCGGCTTCGAATTATCATCTGATGAAACAAAACTTTACGTTCCGCTAAGCCGAAGTAATTCAATAGCAATTGTTGAACTTAAGGATAATTCTATTAAAGAAATTGGCGTAGGAATTTCTCCTTTTCAAATTAAAATGATTTCTGATGAAAAAGCTTATGTAAGTAATTGGGGCGGAAGAGTCCCGACTAAAATTGATTCTACATATGAATCATCTGGAAGTAAAGTTGCGGTTGATTCCAAAACCGGCATTGCAAAAAGCGGAACAATTTCTGTCATAAATTTAAAGACAAATATTCAAGAAAAAGTAATTGAAGTAGGACTGCATCCAACTGAAATGGTCTATAATTCTATAAATCAATTATTATATGTTGCTTGTGCTAACAGCGATTTGATTTCTGTAATCGATACGAAAATTGATAAAGTTGTAAATGAAATAAATGTTAAGTTAAACAAAGATTTGCCGTTTGGAAGCGCTCCAAATTCTCTTTCAATTTCAGACGATGGGAAAATGCTTTATGTCGCCAATGGTACTGACAACGCTGTTTGCATTATCAATATAGAAAGTGGAAATAAAATTATAGGTTTTATTCCAACCGGATGGTATCCGGGTTCGGTTGTTCTTGATAGTAAGTTAAATAAATTGTTTGTCGCAAATACAAAAGGAATTGGCTCTAGAAATATTGCAAAGGACGCAAAAGGTTATAATTCGCATGACCATCTTGGATCAATATCCATAATTAAAATACCAAGCGCAGAAAAACTTGCCGGCTTAACCAGAATTGTTAAAGAAAATAATTCGTATTCAAAAATGTTGGATCAAATAAACGCGAAAGAACAAAGTAAAAAGACTGTTGCCGTTCCAACTTTACCCGGGCAAAAATCATTTATCAAACATGTAATATATATTATTAAAGAAAACAGAACATACTATCAAGTTTTTGGTGATATGCAGCAGGGAAACGGCGATACTTCATTGGTTATGTTTGGTAAAAATGTAACTCCTAATCATCATGCGCTTGCGGAAGATTTTATTTTGCTTGATAATTATTACTGCAGCGGAATTTTAAGTGCCGATGGTCATCAATGGACGGATGAAGCTTATGTTACCGATTATATTGAAAAATTCTTCGGTGATTTTCCAAGAAGCTATCCATATAATGGCGGGGATCCAATTGCATATTCACCAACCGGATTTATTTGGGATAATGTTTTAAACAACGGATTAACCTTTAGAAATTACGGTGAATTTGTAGACGCTATAATTGAACCGAATACCGCTACCTTTACCGATATTTATAATGATTATAAAAACGGAACAAAAAATGTAAAAATTCGTTCATTTGTAAATCTGCCACAAATTAAGAAATATACCTCCGTTAATTATGTCGGTTTTCCGGAAACAATTCCTGATGTATATCGTGCTCAAGAGTTTATAAATGACTTTAAAGAATTTGAAAAGAATAATAATCTGCCCAACTTTATTATTATGCTTCTGCCTAATGATCATACTTCAGGCACTAGACCAGGTATGCCGACTCCGAGAGCTGCGGTAGCAGATAACGATCTTGCTCTTGGTCAAATTGTAGAAGCAGTTTCCAACAGTAAATATTGGAAAGAAACATGTATTTTTGTAACTGAAGATGATCCGCAAGACGGCCTGGATCATGTTGACGGACATAGAACAGTCGGATTAGTAATAAGTCCTTACACAAAAAGAGGACAAGTTGTTTCTACAAACTATACTCAAATTAATATGTTTAGAACAATTGAAAATATTCTAGGAATTCCTCCGTTAAATCAATTTGATTTAGCGGCGGAACCAATGACGGATTGCTTTAACAATGAACCCGATCTTACGCCTTATAAAGCAAGGAAGAATAATATTTCTTTAGATGAATTAAATCCTTCGCTTTCACAGATAACCGGAAAACAGTTATATTGGGCGCAAAAATCATTGGAGCAGAATTTGGAAGATTATGACAGAATTGATGAAGATACATTTAATAAAATAATTTGGCATTCAGTAAAAGGATATAACACTCCATATCCGGATAACGAGCGAGAGGATTAAAATATTATTTAATGGTAAATTATATTTATGGATAAAAAAATCTTAATCTAACTCTATTAAAAATTTGCCAATATAGAAAAAATTACATAATTTACTTTAATAATTAGGCAAACGATTGTCTTTTTAATTAATAGTTCTTTTCAAAGAAAATATAAATGAATTTCACATTATTTCACTTCTAAAAATTTAAGGGGTTACGAATGAAAAAGTTTCTTCTTTTATCTACATTATTTATTATGTCATGCAGTTCAAATTGCGTTAAAGATTGTGATGCCGGCTGGGTTTCACTTTTTAACGGCAAAGACTTAACCGGTTTTTTTGTTAAAGGTAAAGCTACTTGGGAAGTTAAAGACGGTATCCTTATTGGCGACGGCGGAATGGGTCATATTTATACAGACGCGGCAGCGACCGATTTTGAAGTAAAAGGTACATTTAAAATTAGCGATAACGGAAACAGCGGTTTATATTTTAGAGCAAATACCCCGGTTGATAATCCTGATAGCTGGCCTGCCGGTTATGAAGCTCAAATAGATAATCACCAAGACGCGCATACCGGTTGGATTTGGAAACCCGGAAAACCATCAGCAAAGGCTAAAAAATTAATTACAAAAGATAACGAATGGTTTACCATGAAAGTTAGAATGGTTGGTACACAAGCTCAAGTTTGGGTTAACGATGAATTAATGACAGAATATACGGATACTGATTATACATCCGGTCATTTTGCAATTCAAGGACATAATCCCGGACAAACAATACAGATAAAAGAATTATCATACAGAGATTTAGGTAAAAAATAATTTTACCTAAATAAACTTCGGAGAAATTTTTATGGATGCAGTTCTAAACGAAAAATTAAATAAGTACTTAGTAAAAACTTCTGAATATCTAAATGAAAATTTAATTCCTTTCTGGGTAGAAAGAGCCGTTGAACCAAAGTACGGCGGGTTTCAGACTAACTATGACAGAAATGGAAATAGAACTGATGTAACCGAAAAATCATTTCTTTCACAATGCAGGTGTATATTTACAATATCGCACGCAATGCGTTTAGGTTTCTCTTGGTCGGGGGGAATTGAATCTGTAAAACAAGGAATTGATTTTTTATTCAAAAATTTTTATGATCAAGAAAACGGCGGCTTTTATTGGATAGTTGAGGAAGATGGTTCTCCAAAAGACGTTAATAAAATTATTTACGGACATTCGTTTTTAATTTACGGACTTTCTGAATACGCGCTTTTAACCGGAGATGAATTTGCAAAAAATGAAGCAATTAAAGCTTTTGACTTATTACAGGAAAAAGTTGCAGATAAAATTAACAAAGGATATTTTGAACATTTTGACCGCTACTTCAAATTAAAAAGTTCAAGAGGTGATATTAGTGTACATAAATCGTTAGATGTTCATATGCATTTGATGGAAGCTTTTACAGTTTTATATGAATTGACAAAAGATCAAAAACATAAAGAAGCATTAGAAGACGTAATACAATTGATTTTTGATAAAATGGTTCATCCGGAGACCGGCACCGGAATTTCAATGTTCACACAGGATTGGAAACCAATTGCAAATGTTGAGCTTGATACAGTTTGGGGCAGAGACAGGTTTGATGAAAATGGAAAATCAACTGACATTACATCCTATGGTCATAATATTGAACTTACTTGGCTTTATCTATTATCTCAAGATATTTTAGGCATTCCGAGAGAGAAAAGTTTAAATAGGGTTATGCCAATTTATGAACATACTTATAATAATGGAATTGACTGGAAATATGGAGGCATTTACGTAGAAGGAAAAAGAGTAGGAAATGTAACTGAAGCGACAAAAGAATTTTGGCAGCAAGCTGAGGCTATGGTTGGATTTTTGGATGCGTATTTACTTACAAAAGATGAAAAATATTTGGATGCTTTTTTTAATGTTCATGATTTTGTATTTACCAAAATGATCAATTGGGAAAAAGGCGAATGGTTTGCGCTGCTTGCTGAAAATGGAGATTTAATTTGGGATTATATGGGCACAAGTTGGAAAGTATTTTATCATACGGTTAGAGGAACTTGTCAAGTGGTAAAAAAATTGGAAAAATGTATTAAAAAATAAATTTTATCATTTTTAAAATTCGGGAGTAGATAATGGGTGAAAATAATTCAAATGGTATAAGTAGAAGACAGTTTATTGGTAATGTAACTTTGGCAACTACCGCTTTTTCAATTATTCCTCGTCATGTACTTGGCGGAAAGGGATATGTTGCCCCGAGCGATAAACTTAATATTGGAGTTATCGGTGTCGGAGGAAAAGGACAATCCGATATGTGGACAGTTGCCGCTACAGAAAATATTGTAGCATTGTGCGATGTTGACGATAGAAAAGTTCAAGATACTTTTAAGAAAACAAGAGAAAAAGAAGATAAAAAAGACCTTGCCGATAAATTAGAAAAATTACCAAGGTATAAAGATTTTAGAGAAATGTTGGATAAACAAAAAGATATTGATGCTGTTACGGTAAGTACTCCTGATCACACTCATGCCGTTGCAGCCGCTTACGCAATGCGTAGAGGGAAACACGTTTTTGTTCAAAAACCATTGACTTATTCGGTTAAAGAAGCAAGAATCCTAAATCAAATCGCAAAAGAAACCGGCGTTGTTACGCAAATGGGAAACCAAGGACATTCTCAAGAAGGAATAAGACTTATTGCCGAATGGTTAGCCGATGACGCTATTGGAGCAGTAAATAAAGTTGATTGCTGGACGAACAGACCTGTTTGGGAAACCGGCATGGAACGCCCAACTGAAATTCCATCTGTCCCAAGAGATGTTGATTGGAATCTTTGGATTGGTCCAGCTGAATTTCGTCCTTATCATCCATTATATATGCCTTGGAGCTGGAGAGCTTGGTGTGAATTTGGTACCGGAGCATTGGGCGATATGGGCGCGCATATATTTGATATTCCTTATGAAACTTTAAAACTTGGGTATCCGACTGTAATTGAAGCAAGTTCTAGTAAATTTAACGGCGAATCATGGCCTGTAGCCGAAGTATTTCATTATCATTTTCCTGAAAGGGGAAATTTACCTGCAGTTGAATTAGGTTGGTATGATGGTGGAATTATGCCTCCAAGACCTGAAGAATTAGAACCGGGCAGAAGAATGGGTGATGAAGACGGCGGAGTTTTATTTTATGGAACAAAAGGTAAAATTATGTGCGGCTGCTATGGAAGCAGTCCTCGTTTAATTCCAGAAACAAGAATGCAAGATTACAAACAGCCTCCAAAGACTATTCCTCGTTCACCTGGTATCCATGAAGAATGGATTGCTGCTATTAAAAATAATACTCAAGCAACTTCCAATTTTGATTATGCGTCAAGACTAGTTGAAACAATGATGCTTGGTAATATTGCGATTAGAATGGCTGCAAAATTTGATAAACTATATTGGGATGGAGAAAAAGGGGAAATTACTAACATTCCTGAAGCAAATGAATTTTTAATCAGAAAATATGCCGAAGGATGGGAATTATAAAATTTCGTGAACAATTATCTTGAAAAAAAATAATTATATAGGAGTGTAAATCTTTTATGGATACACAAAATATAAACACAAAAAAATTGTTTCTCATGAGTTGTGTCGCGCTTATTGTTACTGCAATAAGTTTTGCTTTGAGAGCCAGACTTGAACCCATTTTCATGACAGACTATGGTCTATCGGCAACAGATATCGGCTTTGCGTTTGGTCCGGCATTTTATGGCTTTACAATTTCCATGATTCTTTTTGGTTCATTTGTTGACTCCTGGGGAATGAAAAAAGTACTGACAATGGCATTTATATTACACGCAATTGGAATAACCGGAACAATATTTTCCACAGGAATGTGGAGTTTATTTTTCTCAACAGCCGCAATCGGTGTTGGTAACGGCGCGATCGAAGCTGCTTGTAATCCGCTCGTTGCTTCCTTGTACCCGCAAAATAAAGCTACAATGTTAAACAGATTTCATGTTTGGTTCCCAGGCGGAATTGTTATCGGAAGTTTGATCGCATATTTTATGCTGGATGTTTCAAATATGGATTGGAGACTATACGTTGCCGTATTATATATTCCATTGGTAATTTACGGCATAATGTTTTTAAAAGAAAATTTTCCGCAAACAGAAAGAGTTACATCCGGAGTTACAACCGCGGAAATGTGGAAATCTTTGTCAAAACCGATTTTCATATTTATGTCATTTTGCATGCTGCTTACTGCGGTAACAGAATTGGCAACTCAGCAAAGAATAAGTACGCTATTAGCTGACGCAAACGCGATACCAATGCTTGTGCTTGCTTTAACTACAGGTTTAATGGCTCTTGGCAGAGCGTTTGCTGGACCTGTTGTTCACAAACTCAGCACTTCAGGTATGCTTTTATTTTCAGCTGTTATGGCATTTATAGGTTTGCAGTTATTAAGCCATTCATCGGGCGCGATGGTTTATTTTTCAGCGGCAATTTTCGCTGCGGGAGTTTGTTTCTTTTGGCCTACCATGCTTGGATTTGTCGCCGAAGAAATTCCTCAAAGCGGTGCATTAGGTTTATCGGTAATTGGCGGATTAGGAATGTTTTCTGTTTCTATTGTACTTCCGATAATGGGTGTTTTTATGGATACGGGAACACAAGGATCTGAAACATTGAGATATATGTCCGTTCTGCCTGCAATTTTAATTGTATTATTCGGAATGCTATATTTCAAATATGGAAAAAAGAAAAAAGCTGAAGTACACGCGTAATTAATCAAAAATTAATTTAGAGTTTTTTTATGAAAAGAAATTTAAAAATGGGTATGGTTGGCGGCGGTCCCGGCGCTTTCATTGGTGAAGTTCACAGAAAAGCTGCAAGAATGGACGGTTATGTTGAATTTGCGGCAGGAGCATTTGATATTGATCCTGTTAAATCTCAACAGATGGGACAAATATTAAATTTGAATCCGAACCGCGTTTATGATAATTATCAAAAAATGATAGAAGGTGAATTAAAATTACCCAAAAATGAAAGAATCGATTTTGTTTCAATTACCACTCCCAACAATTGGCATTTTCCAATGGCAAAGGATTTTTTAAATTCCGGATTTAATGTAATGTGTGAAAAACCAATGACAATTTCTGTTGAACAAGCATTGGAATTGGAAGATATTGTTAATAAAACCGGAAAAGTATTTGGCTTGATGCATACTTATACCGGATATCCAATGGCAAAACTTGGAAAAGATTTAATTAAAAACGGTGAATTAGGTGAAATAAGAAAAGTTGTTGTAAGATATCCGCAAGGTTGGCTTACAAATGCAATTGAAAAAACCGGACAAATGCAGGCATCATGGCGAACCGATCCTAAGCAAACCGGAGCCGGCGGAAGTATCGGTGATATTGGAATTCATGCAGCAAACCTGGCGGAATATATGACTGGTTTGAGAATTACTGAAATAAATGCCGATATTACTTGTTTCGTTGAGGGAAGACCGGTTGATGACGACGCAAATGTTTTGCTTCATTTTAATAATGGTGCGAAAGGAGTTTTATTCTGCAGTCAAATCTCGGTCGGCGAAGAAAATGATTTGGCAATTTGGATTTACGGTAAAAAGAAAAGTCTTGAATGGCATCAGGAAGAACCCAATTTTCTTTATGTTAAAGATGGTGACAGTCCGGTTCAAATATGGAAAAGAGGCAATCAATACGTAAATGATTACAGCAAAGCTGCCGCAAGAGGGACCAGATTACCTTCAGGACATCCGGAAGCGCTGCTTGAAGCTATTGCTAATATTTATAATAATTTTGGCGATACCATAAGAAATAAAGAAGACGGCTACGAAGCTGATACAGAATTAATTTCTGATTTTCCAAATGTTGATGACGGTGTTAGAGGAATGAAATTTATTGATGCCGTAATTAAAAGCGCAAATGGAAATGAAAGATGGACTTCAATTTAATTTTTGTTAAGGAGCAATAAAAAATGGCAAGACCAATAACTTTATGTACTGCGCAATGGGCAGATATTCCGTTGGAAGTTTTGGCGAAAAAGGTTAAAGGCTGGGGTTACGATGGAATTGAATTGGCGTGTTGGGGTGATCATATGGATGTATTTAAAGCCGCATCCGATAAAAATTACTGCGAAAAACAATTAGATATACTCAAAAAAAATGATTTAAAATTATTCTCCATCAGCAATCATTTAGCAGGCCAATTGGTTTGTGATTTAAACAATGATTCGCGATCGGACGGTTTTGCACCTGCTGATTGCGCAGGCAACGCAGAGAAAAAAAGAAGCTGGGCTGTTGAAGCAATGAAAAATTCGGCAATAGCAGCAAAAAATTTAGGGATTAATGTTGTTAACGGTTTTACGGGATCATCTATTTGGCATATGCTTTATAGTTTTCCTCCGGTAGCTCCCAAAACAATTGAAGAAGGATTTGAGTATTTCGCAAAAATGTGGAATCCAATACTTGATGTTTATGACGAATGCGGAGTAAAATTTGCGTTGGAAGTACATCCAACAGAAATCGCTTTTGATATTGTTACAACACAAAGAGCGATTGATGCTGTAGGCGGCAGAAAAACATTTGGATTTAATTTTGATCCAAGCCATCTTCACTGGCAAATGATTGATCCGGTTGTTTTTATTTATGAATTCGCCGATAGAATTTATCATGTTCATATGAAAGACGCAGCCAGACAATTAAACGGCAGAAATGGAATTTTGTCATCTCATTTGGATTTTGGTCATAAGGACAGAGGCTGGGATTTTAGATCGCTTGGACATGGAGGCGTTAATTTTGAGGAAATTATAAGAGCGTTAAATCATATAGGTTACAACGGACCGCTTTCAGTTGAGTGGGAAGACAGCGGCATGGAACGCGAACATGGAGTTAAAGAAGCTTTAGAATTTGTTAAGAAGATTGATTTCAGTCCTTCCAATATAAAATTCGACGCTGCCTTTGATGAGAAATAATATTTAATTTATTACCTTTAAAAAGCTATTTAGTCAGTTTAATTTTTGATTAAATAGCTTTTTTATTTATTATAAAATTTTTGCCAATGGATATTTCAATAATTATTCCCGCATATAATGAAAATAAAAAGATTGCCGCGGATATTTTTGCCGCCGATAATTTTTTAAAAAGTCAGAATTTTAATGGCGAAATTATTTTAGTTGACGATGGAAGCAAGGATGATACTGCAAAAATTGCCGAAGCATGTAAAACTAATTATCAACTTAAAGTTATTAAGTTAAAAAATAATTTAGGGAAAGGCGGAGCAGTAATCGAGGGAGTTAAACAATCAGTTGGCGATATTATTTTATATGCTGATTCGGGACTGACAGTTCCTTTTGATAATTCACTTATTGGAATAAATTTTATTAAATCAAATAAATGTGAAATTGCAAATGGATCGCGAAAAATTACCGGTGCAAAGATCATAAAACCTCAGGATATTGATAGAAAAATTATTTCGCGTATATTTGGAATAATATCAAAACTTTTATTAAAAATTCCCAAAAATCTTACGGATACTCAATGCGGATTTAAAGTTTATAAAGGTGATGTCGCAAGAAAATTATTTCCTCAAATAACAACCACAGGATTTTTGTTTGAAATAGAAATTGTTTTGCTAGCTAAAAAAGAGAATTATAAAATTCTGGAATTTCCCGTAATTTGGACTTGTGACAGAGACAGTCGAATTAGTATTAGGAAAAGTTCAAAAAAAGTAGTTACTGATTTTATTTATCTATACAAAAAATTCAGCGCCGCCGAAATTATCTGAAATTATCAGGTCATGCTTTTTCAATTCCGCATTGTCGTTCAAGATTATCATTGCATTTATATAATCATTAATTTTACAGAATTCGAGAATTTCGTTTTTATCCATTAACATAAATGCCGTTGAAACCGCGTCGGAAATTGCCGCCGATTCTGTTAAAACCCAAGCCGCAGTTCTGTTATAATTCGGTAAAAGTGTTTTCGGATTAATAATATGATTATGCTTTTGCTTTCCGGAGCCGCTTAAAGATAAATTACTTAAATTCAATCGCGCGATTATTTGTTCATAATTTATTGGATTACTAATAGTAACCGGCCAACCATTTTTATCGTCTAATTTTCCTATTGTCTTAACGCTGCTTCCGCCGCCGTGAATTAAAGCGTTTTCTAAATCCCATTCCAATAAAAGTTTTGCCGCGAGATCCACAGCATAGCCTTTTCCTATTCCGCCTAAATCAAAACTTACCTTATCATTTAAGATTCTTATCGTATAATCATTTTCATTTAAAATGAATTTATCATTCCCAAAATCAGAATAAATTCCATTAGAACTTTGTGAAGCTTCGGACTTGTTTTTCCATTTATCAATAATGTTTCCGGTAGTAATATCAAATAAACCGTTTGTCATTTCATAAATATTTTTTGCTATCCAAATACACTCAAACGTTTCAAAACTCAAAATTATTTCTTCTTCGATTTTTGAGTTGTTAATTTTAGCAATGTCCGTATTGCTTCTGAATCTGCTGAATTTATCTTCCAAATTGTCAATTTCGGCAAATACATTTTGAGCAGCTTGCTCAGCATAATTTTTATTTTCTGATTGAATCAATACTTCAAATATTGTAGCCATTGCCTCATGCGCAAAATGATGCAAATTATTGGAATTTATATTTGATAATTTTATCATAAAATATTATTCCGCTGAATTTTTCATTGAGGAATGTAAATATTTATCATACAAACTGTTTTGAATGTAGCCGACAATTTCAACATTTGGTCTAATTGCAACATAATCATCAAAGAGGGGAACGTATAAATTTACTTGTCCGGGTTTTGGAAGTGAATATAACTTTTCAGTTATTTCGTTTTCAAATTCCGGAGAGGTGATGATTATATTATACACGTAAACATTATTCTTAACCTCATTATTCCAAGCGATATTTTTTATTTTTCGCAAATACCAAGGCAGCGGCCAATAATCATTATCCTTTGCAATAACGTTAATGAAAATTTCATTTTTCATAGAATCGAATTCGGCTATTTTATTTATTTTTTCTGAAGCAGAAATTATATCCGGTGTAGGCTGTGAATAAGTAAACGGATTTTCCGGCTGATACGGCTTGGCAAAATTTATTATTAATGATTGATAAAAAGAATGGAGGAAAATTAAAACAAATAAAGTAAGTAAAAAATTCTTTATAAAAGTTTTTTCGAATTTTCTCAATAAAGATTCCATTCCGAACGATGCAATAAACAAAAATCCTATCCAAAAATTAAGCGCTAGCCAAGGAGTTTTATATGGAATTAAAGCATAAACAATTGCCTGTATTATGCAGAACAGCGCAATAAGTTTAAGTAAATAATTTTTCTTTGATAAAAATAAAAAGCCAAAACCAAATATTGCTAAGATGAATATTGGTATTTCAGTATAAAATATCAAATCATTATTTGTGAAAAGTAAAAATTCAAAGTAATAATACCAAGGTTGAATATGTTCGTTACTGCTTCCGGCTTTGTTAAAGTAATTTGTAAAAGTCTTTAATGAATCTAAAATGCCTGACGGATTTGAAAAAAATGAGGAATAAAAGATTATTGAAATTCCGAAAAAAATGATTGAAAAAATTAAAGCATGATTTTTCACAAAAAATATTCTTTTACGTATTTCTTTGTCAAACAAATAGATTAAAATCGTAGCGGAAATTGCGGAAAAATATATAATGATACTTGTTTCTTTTGTACAAAATACAAGCGCTGAAAAAACACTTGTTAAAACTATCCAAGTTAATTTTCTCGTTGTTAAATATTTATAAAACGTTAAAAGCGAAGAATACGCGAATGTAACAAGCAATGTTTCTTGTATGTAATATCTTCCATAAAAAACAAAAATAGGAGAGATTGAAATTAAAATCGTAATTATAAATTTTAGATTTTTATTATAATTATCAAAAATAAAATACGTCATCAAAATTAAAATCAGCGATATTACTGCCGGGACAATCCTTAACGTTATTTCATTGAGTTCGCTTAAAGTATTTTCACCCGAAAGCTTTGCGGTAATTAAAGAAAAATAATTTAACGTTGGTCCGTGATATTCAATGGGATCATAAATGTATTTCCCGTTTTCTAATAGGTCGGCAAATTTTATTGCGTGAACCGCTTCATCTGTATGAAACGGACGATTATTTAGATCAAATAATCTTAATGACAGGGCAAAAAAAATGACGATTACAAAAAAGTAACCGTCATTAATTTTAGCAAATATTTTTTTACTTTCCGTAAACCGCAACTTCAATGTAATGATTTAAATCGTTACTGTTATTTCCTTTGCTGTATAATCTAACGTATCTGGCTTTTTCACCTTTTGCGTCAATTAATTTTCCTTCGGCAGTTTCAACATAATGCCAGTCGGTTCCTTTTCCTTGTTTACTGGAATTATCCAAATCGTTGTTAAAAATAGTTTTAACATCTTTCTTAAAATCTTTATCGTTTGATAGTTGAACAATAACGTCAAAATAAACTCGCGGTTGTTTGTGGAAATGCCATAAAACAAGTGCGTATATATTATATTCTTTTTCAAGGTCAATTGTAATATTTTGAGTGAAAGGTCCTAATTCAACAAAATATCCTTCGTCGCCGTTTTTATCGCCGTCAGTTATATAATCAACTTCACCTATAATAGGCATATCATCTGTACTTGTAACTTTTTTGTGTAAAGCAACGTTTTTTGTTCCTTCGGGTGCCAAAAATGGAGGTCTTGGTTTTCCTAATGGTTTTTCTAATTTATCTATAGTCATATTTGTTGGTGTACCGACAAACATTGCTTTCGGGAGGTCAATTTGAATCGGAACCATTTTTTGAGCTAAAGAATTGGAAACAAAAATTCCCAAAAATACTCCAATGAAGATTAACATTTTCATAACACGTTTTTTGTTTTGCATTTTTTTACTCCAAAGATTTTTTTTCAAAATTATATTTAAAATCAATTAGACTTCAAATTCAATAATCCACTGTGTAAAACTAATAAAATAAATAAGATCAATGTGGAATATCTATGAATTTCTAACAAAATATTTTGACCTTCAGTTCCAAATAAGGGGAACATACTTAGAATTATTGAAACAATGGCAGGAAGCGAAAAGAATGTAAATAGCCAAAATATTAACTTTTGGTTACCGGAATTATTCAATTTTAATGAATTGAGATTATTAAAATCCGTTTGATTCTTAAAATCTTTGGTTCCAAATTTATTTTGCTGTGCGTAGATTACAATTGTTAATGCCAATGAAACCGCGAAGAAAGGAGCAGCGGTTACATGAATTAGTAAAAATACTCCGCTTAGACTTCCGCCAAAAATTATAGCGGGAATGAATGCGGAAATTGCCATTATTAAAAATAACGCTACTGTTACAACGTACAATAATTTTTTAATTGAATTGATTTTTTCGGAGAGCGCTTGATTTTTGAACTCCGAAATTTTCTTTACAGAATTTATGACCGCTGAAATTAAATTATTCAAAAGAGTTTTAATTGAAAAACCATTCTTTTTTCCAAAATTAAATAGCCAATAAATTGCTGCTGCAATGATCAATAAAGATAATATTCTAAACATAAAAATCTATGATCTCCTAAGAATTATTATTGGAAAAAAAGAATTTTGATAAATATTTAAATCCGCTGAAAGTAAATCCGATAAAAACAATAAGTATAACTAAAGCTGAAAAAATTATAATATATTTCAAAAGCGGTCTGAAGAAAAACGTTAGTGAAAAAAATGATTGATAGATTTCACTGTTATTTTGAAAATCACTCATTGAAATATTTTTATTATTAAAATTAATAAGCGAACTTTCGACTTCAACATTATTGGTAAAAAACGGTGAACCGATAGAATGACAATCTCCGCATCCGTTTATACCGAGTGCTTGAGAGGCAGGACGAACTGTATGTGCAATTCTCCATGTATAACCAAGTTCATTATAATCATCATCTATTAAAGAATTATTTTCAACTTCGAAAACTTTTCCGCCCGTTACTAAAACCGGAGTACCGTTAAATAATTTTAAGTTTTTGATTGAATCCAAAATAGAAATAACAACGCTGTCCTTAACGCTTGGCCATTTTCCAAAATTAAAGATAGAATCCAAAGCAAGCATTGGTCTTATATTTTGTTCAACAAAATCAATAGGCAGCGGACTAACATTGTTGGTACTGTCTTTATTTCCCCAAAAAGAAGGGAAGACTAAATTTCTTGGCTCAATTTTATCGGAATTATTTTCAGCATAAATACTTGTTAAAATATGAGGAAAAACATCCGGAGCTTTGTTTGTTCCATGCATACCCAAGAAATGAGAACGTGATGTTTTTATCATATTCGGTTTTTCGCCGGGCCATTTACCCGAGTGACAAACTGTACAGCTTAGTTTTTCAAAATGAACTGCCGGAATTCCTAAATGTTTTGGAATTGGGGCGCCTAAATTACCATTTACAGGTATTCCATCTTTCAAATTTGGTATGTGGCATCCTTCACATGTAAATGAGCTTGAGTTATCAATATTTTTATCTGCAATTCCTCTCGTCATATTATGGTCTAAACCATTTCTGTGGCAATCCACGCATTTTAATCCCGCTTTAATATGAACGTCTTCATCATTTTTCCAGTTTGCATGTAAGTTATTATCAGAAATTATTGAGGAATGACAGTAATAACAGTTATCATTGGGAATCTTTTTAGATACATTAAAGTAAATTTTATTTGAGGAATTAAATTTTGTTGTATCATATTTTAAGGTAGGAGGAACGGAAGATCTTACATCAATTGTTTGAATTGTTGTTTGGTTATACATGTCATAATTATCGGGCATTTTTGAAGCGTTGCCTTTAAACTCTACAAAGCTTGTACTAGCGGCGGCGGCCCATTTAAAGTTTTGCTTTCTCATATTGGATGCATATTCAGCTTGATCGTAATTTGGATCGGCATCATGACAAATCAAACAATTTACATTAAGCTTTCCCGAAACATTCCATCGTAAAAAATCTTTAGGATTTTCCAAACTGTCCAATTCGCTGATATCGCCTCCGGCGTAATAAGGTCCGAATCTAAATAAGAACTGCATGGGTGACATATTAATATCATCGGGTGAAAATGTACCTTTTTGTTTTTTATATGATAAAGGTAAAAGTGTTAGCGTTGTCGGATCAGTATAAATCCAAGGTTCGCTATTTTCATGTACATTTTTATTTGTATCATTATAGTTAAAATGAAATCCATCGCTAATAATTTCATAATTATGACATTCGTTGCCGCACGTTTTATTAGTAGAGAATGGAATTCCATATTTGTATTTGGGATCAATTACATTGCCGTCATCATCCAATAAATTCAAATGATGAACTGGAAGCATTTTACTTCCGTCGTTTACATCACCAACTTTTCTATCTTGTGCAGATATAAAATTTGGGAAAATAAATAATAGGACGACAATTAATTTTATTAAAATTCTAAAGTAGGATTTCATAAATATTCTATATTTTAAATTCAGAAGGGTTAAAATTAATTTCTCTCTTTGCCTGAATTGCTTCATTTACTTTCAAAACGGCAACCGCGGTTTCATAACCTACTTCAACCGGGCAGTTCAATGTATCTTTACCTCTAATAGTGTTAAAAAAGTTTTCTAAATGAGGCTTATGATACGGATCGTTAAACTTAATTGGCAATGTAAATTTAGGAGGCGCGGCTGTTTCTCTTACATCCAAAACTGCCGAAGTATTTTCTTTTTTCGGTTCTTCCTTAGGTGCCTCTAAATATCTTTTTGTTACCCATTGGTCCCAAAGCGGTGCATTAGCTTCTTTATAAACACCAACTCTTCCGGCTGATTCGGAAATTGTTAAAGCGCCTTGATCACCCATAAATGTTTCAAAATATCCTTGGTTGCTATTTGTCGTTATTGTTTGATAAAATGCTCTCACTATTCCGGTTGGCGTGTTATATTTGAAAGTCGTTAAAACTGTATCGTACCATTCATGAGTTGATTTATCGTAATAATCGGTTCCGCCGCTTGCCATTACAGAACTTGGAGGAACACCGAGGAACCATGTATATATATCTATTTGGTGCGAACCTAAATCAACAATTGGTCCGCCGCCGAGATTTTTATACCAGCGCCAATTTCTATGTTCCTGCATATTTT